>JBEVCF010000093.1:0-24673 GCA_040514355.1 Glaciecola sp. | reverse complement strand
CAAGTAACACTCGTTCGCGGTGGGTAAATGCATAACGCGGATGAATAGCTGAGAGCTTAACCGAAATGCCTGGACTCTTAATGGGGCCTTTGCCTTTAGCCGCTTGACCAATCACGTGAATCGCTTTTTCATAAGCAGCATAGTAACGCAGTGCATCGGCACTGGTGCGCGCCCCCTCACCCAGCATATCGTAAGAATACACATACCCTTGTGCTTCTTTTTCTTTGGCTCGTTCTACGGCAGCTTGGATGGTTTCGCCCATCACAAATTGCTTGCCCATTACTTTCATCGCAATAGTCATCGCGCGACGGATCACCGGCTCACCCAATCGACCTAAGGTTTTTTTCAAAACGCCAAATTGGGTGTTCTTTTTCTCATCCGAATATTCCACCATGTTGCCGGTGACTAATAAGCCCCAGGCAGACGCATTCACAAACAGTGAATCGGAATTACCCAAGTGCGGTGTCCATTCGCCTTGAGACAGTTTATCTCGAATAAGCATATCTTGGGTGTGCTTGTCGGGTACGCGTAACAACGCTTCGGCTAAACACATCAATACGATGCCCTCTGCCGTTGACAATGAAAACTCATTGAGTAGCGCATCCACGCCACCATGGCCCTCTTGTTCATTGCGGATGTGCAAGACCATCGTGCGTGCCCGTTCCCATGCTCGGCTTCGCGCAGACATATTGACCTCTGCGACAGGCAAGATAGCCGCAATGGCCTCATCCTCTGTAATGCGATAAAAGTCTCGAATTTTGGTGCGCAAAGGACACGCTGACCCAGCCATATTAGTTGTGAGCATAGTGAGTTCCAAATCTGTCGTTAGTTTTTTTATTTTTCGATTAATCTAACGCTAAAACACACAGCTGAAAAGTCTAGCTTGCGAGATTTTTTTTATTACAAGAGGATTAATTGAACTAATGCTTTACAGGTGTATTCTTAGCCGTCACGCTCAGAGATAATCGACTCAAGACCTATTTTGCAATCGTGCTAGCTTATGCATATTGACGCGGCACTCTTAGTGAAAGACGAGTGAGTAATTCATAGTGGATCGTATCTACCGCTGCGGCGACTTCTTCCACCGCTTGTTGCGCGCCCCAAATCTCAACCATATCACCGGTGTTAACCTGCTCTTTTACAGCAGTCACATCCACACTGATCATATCCATTGACACACGACCGACGACCGGACAACGCTTTCCAGCAACGACCACGTCCATCACATTGGCAGCGGCACGGGGGATCCCGTCTGCGTAGCCAATCGCAATCGTCGCTAGCGTTGTGTCTTGTGTAGCTTGCCAAATTTGACCATAGCCGACCCCTTCACCGGTTCGGATATCACGCAGAGCTAACACTTGCGCCTCTAGGGTCATAACCGGTTGCAACTGATCGCGCAAAGGATGCGCGACCTCAGCATCGGGCGTCCCCCCATATAATGCAATACCTAAACGCACGAAATGCTCTTGCTCAACGGCATGACTGAACAAAGCAGGTGAATTACTACAACTAGTACGCATTGAAGTAAGTGCTTGCAAACGATCAAACTTCTGATATTGCTCTTGGGTATACGCGGGATCATTGTCGGCTTTGGCAAAGTGGGTTGCCAAAATAGCGTTGGTAGATAACGTTTGTTGGATCGCTATTGATTGACGCTGCCAAAAAGCTTTAAATTCAGTCTCAGACAAGCCAAGGCGATGCATGCCTGTATCGATTTTAAACCAAACTTGATTCGGTTGTTGAATATCGACTTCTGCTAACCACGTCAGATGTTGTGGTGTATGTAGCATCAACCAGCAGTTATGGGCCTGAGCGGTGGCAATTTCCGCTTGATCCATCGGACCTTCTAAAATCAAAATCGGCTCAGTTATCCCATGCTCTCGTAGAATCAAAGCCTCATCTAAAAACGCCACGGCAAAGACTGGTGCCAATCCCTGTAAGGCTCTTGCCACAGGCACCATGCCATGACCATATGCATCAGCCTTTATAATCGCGATCACTTCAGCAGAACCTGCGTGAGAGCAAGCTAATTGATAATTGTGGCGCAGAGCATCGAGTGAAATCAGTGCTCGTGTGCTTCGAGGCATATCCAAACCATCCTAGGCAGTGTCATTCAAACTTTAATAACAACGTTGCTGATGTCCTCTCAAAGGAACAAGGACACTATAAATACAAGAGGAGCTTTTATACCATAATTTAACAAAATCGTTTATGCTTTCACGATGATAATAATAAAAAAATACATGCGTGCGTGCCATGTTTGCACAACTCACTGACATCGATGTACTGATCCTCACAGCCTATTTCGCTCTGGTTGGGTTAAGCGCATGGTGGTTCGGTTTGCGTAAAACCCCGCACAGCAACATGAGCCTACTGTTTAAATCAGTATCGACCCTACCCTTTTGGGCAGTAGCGATGTCGATACTTGCCACATCTCAATCTGCCGCGACATTTCTAGGTGGTCCCGATCAAGGTTATCGAGGCGATTTTTCTTATCTTGCTACAACCATCAGCGTATTTATCGCTGCTTGGTTAGTTGCTCGTTACTTGATCCCAACCTTTTTTCGCTATCGAGTGACGACCGTATATCAATTGCTCACACAGCGCTTTGGTCAGCGTGCGACCTCTGCTGCGGGCTTGATGTACTTGTTTGGCCGTTTGTTCGCAAGCGGAGCCAGACTGTACATGGCAGCCATCGCGGTATCGATGGTGTTATTTGGCGATATTGCTGCATCTCATATTTTCATCGCTATTGTAGTAATTGTTATCAGTGCGAGTGTGTATGCAGTTTGGGGTGGGATCCGCGCCGTCATTTTATCCGATGTGTTGCAATGTCTCGTCTATTTTAGTGCAGCGTTAATCGTCGGTTTCTTTTTACTGTCCCAAATCCCGCTCTCATTGAGTGAAATCATCGCTTTGCTAGTCAATGAACCGGCACCATCGACCGGCACTGCACTCCCCGATTTAGGCAAGTTGAGTGTTATTTATCTGTCCTGGGATGTTTCTGCCAGTGGTGTGTTTCACCTCGCTTCACTGTTGACGGGTTTGGTACTATTAAACATCGCGGCTTTTGGTTTGGATCAAGACCTCACCCAACGCTTGTTGAGCTGTGACTCAAGCGCACAAGCCACCCGCGCACTGTATTGGAGTATCGGCATATTGGTGCCCGTTTTACTCGTCTTCATTGGTTTGGGGTTTTTATTATATATCGTGTATCAAAAACCAGAGGTCATGCAACACAGTCTCACCTTAACGGGCCCACCTGAATTTGCTGGTCAAACCGTTACCGTATTATTGCACTATGTGCTGACCATGATCCCTGCCGGATTCAAGGCACTGGTGATTATCGGGATCATCGCGGCGGCGCTATCAAGCTTAAACTCTGGGTTAAATTCGATGGCTTCGGTCGTAGTAGAAGATTTTATCAAACCCAGTCAGTTGTATACGCGCTTACGGGTAAGTGAAATTCACTTGGGTCGGTATGTCATGCTAGTAATCGGCCTCTGTCTAAGTGCCATGGCCATGCTGTGTTTTTATTGGCAACAACACACTGATATGCCACTGTTGCAATTTGCTTTGTCGGTCATGGTATTTTCCTACAGTGGCCTGTTAGGGGTGTTTTTTACCGCTCTGTTCACCCAACGCGGATCCAACAAAAGTGTCAGCTGGGCCTTGCTGGTTGGTTTTGCCGTGCCACTGTTGTGCCAACCTTACTGTTTGGATCTTGGCTTGGGGTTCACTTGGCAATTGTGTCTTGGCACACTCTGCGCTACGCTAGTGTGTATGCTGGGTAAGTCCCAAACCAACGCTACCCATCCAGCCCTTTCAACCCCGTAACCGGAGCAAACAGCATGAGTGCCTCTTTAGCAGAACTCGCAGGTATTTTGTCTGAACGCCGCAATCCACGTAGCATGCAAATTGATACCATGGACACACTAGGGATTTTGGATTGTATCAATACCGAAGATCAGACTGTACCACTCGCTATCGCCAAGGTACTGCCTGACATCGCAGTAGTCGTTGACACCGTCGTGACTCAATTACAGCAAGGTGGACGCTTGTTTTATATTGGTGCGGGGACTTCTGGCCGTTTAGGGATCTTAGACGCGGTAGAATGTCGACCCACTTTTAGTGTTGGGGATGAGCTGGTACAAGGCCTCATCGCAGGCGGCGAACAAGCACTTACCTCTGCTGTAGAAGGCGCTGAAGATAACCATGCAGCAGGAGCTGATGATCTTAAAGCCAAGGCGATCACAGCACATGATGTCGTACTTGGGATTGCTGCGTCTGGTCGTACACCGTATGTGCTGGGCGCATTACAATATGCAAGATCGCTTGGCTGCCCTGCCTTTGCTTTATCCTGTAACCCCAATGGCGCAATCAATCAGTTAGCTGACCATGCAATTGCTGTAGCCGTTGGTCCTGAGTGTCTTACTGGTTCAACCCGTATGAAAGCAGGTACTGCACAAAAACTCGTGCTTAATATGCTCAGTACTGCCGTAATGATCCGCTTGGGTAAAACCTATGAAAATTTGATGGTGGATGTCAATGCTAGTAATGACAAATTGCGTGTTCGAGCCAAACAGATTGTGATAGAAGCAACAGGTTGTAATGAACAAGAGGCCGAGCAAGCACTGACTAACTCATCTTATTCTGCCAAAACTGCGATACTGATGCTCCTCAAATCCGTTACCGCAGAAGAGGCGACGAATTTGCTCAATAAACACGCGGGATTTCTGCGACACGCTCTGCAAGATGAGGGCTGAGTCATGTCATTAGTGAGGCTCAAATCAACTGTTAAAACATGTTGTGCCCTGTATTTGCTATGCGTTGGGCTAAACGCTTTGGCACAGGACACGTCCCCCTTTACTAACGTCGGCGCAGCACAATTTGAACGCTATCTACCATTGTTGGACGAGCAACGAGTCGGCTTAGTGGTCAATCAAACCTCACATGTCTCGCAGGGACACTTGGTTGATGTTTTACTCGATAAAGGGGTAAATATTACTCGAATTTTTGCTCCAGAGCACGGCTTTCGCGGCAATCGCGGAGCGGGTGAAAGCATTGCTGACAGTCACCTACCGGCCAGTAAAATCCCCATTAGTTCACTGTACGGTAAAACCAAAAAGCCCACTGCACAGATGCTCAGTGACGTCGATATTTTGGTGTTTGATATTCAAGATGTGGGGGTGCGTTTTTATACGTACATCTCCACTATGCACTATGTCCTTGAAGCAGCCGCTGAGCACAACAAAAAAGTCATTATCCTAGACCGGCCCAATCCCAACGGACAGCACATCGCTGGGCCGATTTTAGAGCCAGCCCTACAGTCCTTTGTCGGTATGCACCCGATCCCCATTGTACACGGCTTAACCGTGGGCGAACTGGCACTGGCGATCAAAGGAGAAGGATGGATAGCACAAGCATCTGAGTTGGATTTGAGAGTGATCCCCGTACTTAACTATCACAAACAAGATGCGTATACCTTACCGATCCCACCTAGTCCCAATTTGCCAAATCAACGCGCCATTATCGCCTATGCGTCGCTGTGTTTATTCGAACCCACCACATTTAGCATTGGTCGAGGTACAGTTTATCCTTTTCAAATGCTAGGTCATCCTGAACTTGCGTCATGGTTGGCTGAGCCAGCATTGCCTTTGAGTCAGATTATGCCTGTGAGTATGCCAACGTCTGCCCCTTCTCCAAAATGGCAAGACCAAAACATCAGCGCACTGGTATTCGATGAGACGATGATCGCTGAACTCGCAGGATTTAATTTAAAATGGGTAGCGAACGTTGCGCAACATCTACCAGACCAAGCATGGATAACATCCCCTCGCTTTTTTGACAAATTAGCAGGGACGGCTACACTGCGCGAGTCATTGGACGATCCTGTGGCACTAGAGGCGCTAGCGATACAGTGGGAACGTGAGATTAATGTTTATGTTGAGCGGATGGCACCGTATCGACTGTATCCATTTTAACCGGTAAACGTCCGTATACTTGACGCCCTTGGAATAAATGCTCGACCAACACAGTGAGCGTTGGACTTGAGAAATCCCTCGGATCCACGCGGTAGTCATACGTTGCATAGACCGCAGCAGCATGCTCTCCAAGTGTTGGTAATGCATACGGTGCGCGTAAACCAACCAAAACGGTTTGTTGAGCTAGCTGAGGCTGGGCTAATAACACTTTGATCACCGTGTGTTGTTGTGCGATATCCATGCGTGTTTGGCCGGCACGACGCAACGCCGACCAATCTTCCATTCCCCCCATTTCCACCACCGATTGCGCTGGGGATAGCTCACCGATTATGACGACATCAGGTTGAGCATCTTGTACTTCCTTGAGAATATCTGAGCTTGAACGACTTACAGCCAGACTAATACACGTACTGACTAGCGTAGGGCGAATAGTGTTAAGCGCCGTTTCAAACCCTTTGCAACGCAAGGCATCTGGCATGACTAAGGCCAGGCGCTGAGCCGTTTTAAACTTTTCCGACACATCTTTATTTTTCTGCTTGAGCACCGTGATACTTTGCTCAGCTAGTTTGTAAGCGTTGACTTGTGCAGATTGATAGAGCGTATTCGTATTAACCTGTCGTTTATCTTGCTCCAACCACATATCCTTAGTTTGAGCAATTCTCTCAAGCGATTTGGCTAATTCAGTACGAGGCAGTGCGGCACTTTGCGAGACCACCTTTTGCATAAACTTATCAAAACGCGCTATATCAGATGCGTTGCGGATCGTAAAAGGCATTAACGCAATATCACTCCCCGCTCGCCACGTCTCAATCACTGCCGTGACCGGATCAAAAAACTGCGTGATACCCGCCATATCTAACGCATCCGTCACAATCAGGCCTGAAAACCCTAATTCATCGCGTAACACTTTGTGCAAAATCGTGCGCGATAAGGTTGCGGGTTTAATGATCGCATTGCCCGTTATCGCCCCAGTCTTTGAATTGCGTTGTACTAACGTCGTGCTATCGAGAGCGGGATATTGGATGTGCGCTGTCATCACCATCGCGGGTGCATGCGAGGCAATGATCTTCGCAAATGGCAGCATATCAACTTGTTTGATTTGGTCTATGGTATGGCCAACCCTTGGCAAACCAGCATGACTGTCGACATAGGTATCACCATGCCCGGGAAAGTGCTTGAGTACAGCCATCACACCGTGCTGTTGTAAGCCATCCACAGTAGCAGCACCTAAGGCCGCAACTACCTCGGGATCGTCTGCAAATGCCCGCACATTGATGACGGGGTTGGCCGCGTTACTATTCACATCCACTGTTGGCGCAAAATTGACATTAATCCCAACCCCTCGTAAAGCTACTCCGGTTTGCTGAGCAATAGCAAAAGCCAAGTCTCTTCGCTGAGCACGAGGCACCGCCCCTAGCGCCATCGCGCCGCCAAAGGCCGGAAAATAGTCCAGTGGTAAACGCGCAACGCGTCCGCCCTCTTGGTCAGTGGCAATAAATAAAGGCGTAGACACCGCTGCTTGGAGTTGTTGGGTCAACGTCTGAATTTGAGCGGCTGACACGAGATTTTCTGAAAATAAAATCACCCCACCAATCCTCCATTTATCGAGTAACAACGCTAATTCTGGTGGCAGAGTTGTCACGGGCGTTCGACAACGCTCACTCGGCGTGTCATCGATGCAAAAGTATCGGATATCGAGCATCATTTTTTGCCCTAAATCGGATAAAGGCTTGGTTGGTTCACCCCACGCTCTACTAGAGAAGACTGCGTGGGTAGCTAAACAGAGAAGAAAAATCCAACAAAGATGGTTGCGCATGTGTAATTACTGTTATTCTTAATGCGAGTTATACTCATTAATCTAGCATTTACGCTCACAAAAATCATGGTGCTTATGACAATGCGGTCCGTCTTTGTGTTTATCTGTTGGTATGTCGTCTCGGGCTGTACTTCAACTTATGAGACTATCCCTAGTGCTAATTTTGACTCTCGCATAAAGTCCATTGTTATTCATTTTACGGCTGGCCCTTATGCGGACTCTTTGAGCGCACTAGCAGCCCCTGGTGGTTTGAGTGCCCATTACCTCATCCCACAACACAACGACCCAAGCTATCAACCGTCCAAACTACGTATTATCCGTTTGTTA
The DNA here is from genome assembly GCA_040514355.1 of Glaciecola sp. Taxonomy (GTDB): domain Bacteria; phylum Pseudomonadota; class Gammaproteobacteria; order Enterobacterales; family Alteromonadaceae; genus Opacimonas. The sequence goes on along the minus strand of JBEVCF010000093.1, from coordinate 16,546 downwards.
CCTGACCAAGCCAGAGCCTGGCATGCAGGCGTATCACAATGGCAACAACGCACTAACCTCAATGACACATCCATCGGCATTGAATTGGTATACGAACCGGTTTGTGAACAAAGCGGACCTTTAGCTGACGCGGCCTTTGGTGCCAATCGCAGATGTAGCTTTCCCGCCTTTGACGAGGCACAATTGATCTTGTTAAAACGCTTACTAAACGATATTACCAAGCGCTTCCCTGATATCCATCCAACGGCGATAGTGGGGCATGCGGATATTGCTCCACAGCGCAAAAATGACCCAGGCCCTCGCTTTCCATGGGAAGCACTTCACAATGCAGGCTTTGGTGCATGGTATGACCCATTGACGTTTGGTCAATATCAATCAATGTTTGCTCAGCAGACGCCATCATTATTGTGGTTGGAACGGGCGCTACAAGCCTATGGCTACGACATCGAACCTGATGGTTGTTGGGATGACGCAACATCTAATGTGATCACCGCATTTCATATGCATTTTGTCCCTGAATTGACCTATGCAAAACCCCAAGCAGCAAGCTTCGCTGCCATTATGGCTTTGCTAGCTCGTTATATGCCAGCAGCAGAACAAACACTTTTGTTTGAATATCAAACGTCTACGCCTCTAGTCGATCCTATTTGTGAGGTTGAACCGAACTAGCATCGTGGTACACTGCTACAAAATAATAAAAGAGACAGAATCTCCATGCAGTGGACGACCTTGATCCCCCCTGTGTTAGCCTTCGCCGTCGTATTGTGGCGCAAAGAAGTCATTTCGGCACTCTTAGTTGGCGTGATCAGCGCGCAAGTGTTGCTATTAATGAGTACGGAACAAAGTATCTGGCTGACGCCTATCGCGAGTATCGAGCAAATTGTCTCAGTATTCAGTGGTGACTCTAACGTTAGGATCTTGGTATTTTCGCTGTTAGTAGGCGCATTGATGGCACTGATCCGCGACTCTGGGGGCGTGGCCGCAACCGTCGACCGTCTATTAACCATGGGCGTCGCGAAAAATAAAAAACAAGTCGGTGGCGTTACGATGTTCACCGGTATAGCTATATTCATCGAGTCCAATTTAAGCATTCTCACCTCTGGCCTTCTGGCTCGTGGCTTATTTGATAAATTTAATATGTCACGTGCACGCCTGGCTTACATTATTGACAGTACCTGTGCCCCAATTTGTATTCTTATTCTCCTCAATGGTTGGGGTGCGTATGTCTTGGGATTAATTAGTTCTTACGAACTCAGTGCACCACCAATCGCTATTTTGTGGGGTAGTGCTCTGCTCAATTTCTATGCCATTTTTACTATATTACTCGTGCTATATACCATCTTAACGGACAAGCTACATGGTCCGCTGGCCGATGAAGAAGCAAAGCTGGTGCGCAACCCTGTCATTGAAACAACCGCGACAGCGAGTCGCGCGCGGTTTATGTTTTGGCCATTAGCGACCATGATCTTGGGAATGTTTGGATTTATGTTCTGGACTGGCAATGGCGATTTAACCCAAGGCAGCGGCAGTCGTTCGGTCCTGTATGCGACCTGTTTAGCCTTAGTCGTTTGCGTAGTGTTGTTAGTCAGACATCGACACATGTCACAACACACTATTATGCAAACCATGTTTAAAGGTATGGGTGAATTACTGCCATTGGTGAGCATTGTATTACTGTCTATCGCACTCGGCAGCAGCTTACGCACGCTCGGTACAGGCGCTTTTGTGGCGAGTATTGTCGGTGATTTTTTACCCTTATTTTTAATTGCCCCTTTATTGTTTATTGCTGGTGCAATTATGTCCTTTACGACTGGTACAAGTTGGGGCACATTTGCTATATTAATCCCTATTGGTATGCCTCTAGCGATGAGTCTTGGCTTACCGCCTACACTGGTTCTATCGGCTATTCTTGGGGGTGGTGTGTTTGGTGACCATTGCTCCCCCATATCAGACACCTCGGCAGTCGCTGCACTAGCCTCAGGTTGTGACTTGTTAACGCATGTAAAAACACAGCTTCCCTACGCCATGGCTGCAGGTGGAGCCACGATTATTGCTTATATTATTGCCAGCTTATTGATGCTTGCTTAGGAATGTTATGAAAACACACGTTTGCTCGACCTCATCCACTCTTCTTCGCACTGTGTGCTCGGTCACGTTGTTTGTTGTGTGCGCTTCGCTATTGTCTAGCCCTACGGTATTAGCCAAAGCAAAAACGAGTCCTGCTGCCGTCGCAGCGCCGGATACGTTTAGTAGTGATGTAGCGGCGGACATTTTGGCTAAAGGTGGCACGGCTATGGATGCCGCCATTGCCGTACAATTTGCGCTCGCGGTCACCTTACCCGAAGCTGGCAATATTGGTGGTGGCGGATTTATGTTGGTCCACACCGCTGAGGGCAACGACTTTATTGATTATCGAGAAACGGCGCCTGCGGCCGCTCATCGCGATATGTATTTGGACGAAAACGGTGATGCCATTCGTCTAAAAAGTTTATTTGGCATCTACGCTTCGGGGACACCAGGTACAGTTGCAGGTATGTGGAAAGTACATCAACTCTACGGTACGTTACCCTGGGCAGACCTTGTGCAACCAGCCGTAGACTTAGCTGAACACGGTTTTATCGTCCCTGAAAAACTGGCTAACAATGTCTCCCGTTATATTGAACGCATGAGTAAGCGTGACGTTGATATTAACTTTGCCGATTATTTTGGTGCAGTTGAAGCAGGTAAACGCTTTGTCCAACCGGAGTTAGCAGCCACTTTAAAACGTATTCGCGACCTTGGCCCTAAGGGGTTTTATGAAGGTAAAACGGCTAAACTTATCGCTGATTTCATGGCGAAAAAAGGTGGCTTACTCACTGCTGATGATTTACAAAACTACGAAGCTAAGCAACGTACACCTATTGCCACCCAATGGCGAGATTACACACTTGTTAGCGCGCCCCCTCCAAGCTCGGGTGGCATCGCCATCACGCAGTGGTTACAAATGTACGATCTGTTAGTACCTCGCGTGTCTACTGAGTCCGGTGTAACCCAGCCGCGCTTTGCTCATAACTCGACACAATACATACACTTACTTGCAGAAATCGGCAAACGCGTTTTTGCAGACCGGGCCGAATATTTAGGCGACCCGGATTTTATTGATGTCCCGGTCCATGCACTCACTAATTCTGAGTACATTGCCCAACGTGCTAGTGACGTTTCATTTGAGCGTATTTCAGACAGCGAAAAGGTAGTTGCAGGCTTACCTGAAAGTGAAGAAACCACACATTTTTCGATCATTGATCACTATGGCAATGCGGTCTCTAATACCACGACTATTAACCTAAGTTTCGGTAGTGGCGTAGTCGTCGAGGGTGCTGGGTTCTTACTCAATAATGAGATGGACGATTTTAGCGTCAAGCCGGGGGTGCCCAATTTCTTCGGTGCGATAGGTGGCGAAGCAAATGCCATTGCCGCTAACAAACGCATGCTTTCCTCAATGAGTCCAAGTATTGTGTTACAAGACGGTGACGTCCGAGTGGTGACTGGCGCGCCTGGCGGTACCACGATTATCACCTCGGTGTATCAGTCTATTTTGAATGTATTGGAGTTTGGCATGAGCGCTCAAGCCGCTGTAGATGCACCACGCTTTCACCATCAGCTCTATCCCATTGACGAGATTCGCCACCATGCAGGTTTAGATACAAGTGTTGTTAGTGCACTGACTAAGATGGGCTACTCGGTCAAAGAACGTCGCTTTGGTGATTTGCAACTAATTATTCGCGATGGACAATCCGTTACCGCTGCCTCAGAAAGTCATGGTCGTGGTAAAGCACAAGTATTGCCTCTCCCACAGTAATATTGACTAGGCCGAGTGACTTTAGTTGTACCACTCGGCCTACAATGCATCAGTCCACCGCAAATAATTGACCGATATCGGCAAACGCTTTGAACTCCAAGGCGTTGCCAAAAGGATCGAGCAAAAACAGGGTGTGTTGTTCACCAGCCTGCCCAGCAAAGCGCGTGTAAGGCTCAAGCACAAATTCAACGTTAGCAGCTTGTAAGCGCTCACTTAATGCCTGCCAATCTATGACCGACAAAACCACACCAAAATGCGGCACCGGTACGGCGTGTTTATCCACTTCGTTGTAGGTTGGCGCAGATGGCATCTGGGCGACGAGGTGCGTTACGAGTTGATGACCAAAGAAATTCCAATCTATCCACTGCACGTCTGTGCGACCGGTACTACATCCTAGTAAATCACCATAAAATGCACGTGCCTGTTCAAGACACGTCACCGGAATCGCTAAATGAAAAGGGGCTAACATCGTTTTTAGTTCCAAAAAAAAACAGTGTGTCCACCTTATCGGCTTGTCACACTGCTTTCAATCTTTTTCATCGACTAACATTATCGCTAGTCTGATAAAGTAAGTTTACTTCACTTAAACGTCGTAAGGGTCGCGCAAAACGATCGTTTCGTTGCGATCTGGTCCGGTTGAGATAATATCAATCGGCACACCACAAAGCGCTTCTAAGCGTTTGATGTAGTTTTTTGCTGCCTGTGGTAAGGCTTCGTAATCCGTCACACCATAGGTAGTATCCGACCAGCCTGGCATGTCTTCGTAAACCGGCTCAATAACATCATAACCATCGGCGGCCATTGGCGGCACATCGGCAATATTACCGTCTTTGTCTTTGTAGCCAACACAGATTGACAGCGTTTCAAGACCATCTAAAACGTCTAATTTGGTCAAGCATAAGCCTGTGATTGAGTTAATTTGTACAGCGCGCTTCATCACGACCGCATCAAACCAACCGGTACGGCGTTTACGTCCGGTCGTTGCACCAAATTCATGGCCTTTGACACCTAAGTGATTACCCACTTCACAATCAAGCTCGGTCGGGAATGGACCAGAACCAACGCGAGTAGTATAAGCTTTGACAATACCCAATACATAATCGAGTTTCAGAGGACCAAAACCAGCCCCTGTAGCAACCCCACCCACCGTGGTATTTGAACTCGTCACGTAAGGGTAAGTACCGTGATCGATATCTAATAGCGTACCTTGTGCACCCTCAAACATGATCTCAGTGCCGGCTTTGTCTGCGCGGTCGAGTAAATCGGTTACGTCCACAATCATCGGTTTGACAATCTCTGCAAACGCCATTGCCTGCTCATATACCGCGTCAAACTCAACTGCATCGACTTTGTAATATTCAGTCAACATGAAGTTGTGGTAAGCCAAAATATCTTTGAGTTTGGTTGCAAAATCTTCTGCGTTGAATAAATCACCTACGCGTAAACCTCGGCGAGAAACTTTGTCTTCATAGGCCGGACCAATACCACGACCGGTAGTGCCAATCGCTTTGTTACCACGTGCAATCTCACGCGCTTGGTCAAGCGCAATGTGATAAGGCAAGATCAACGGACAAGCCTCAGAAATCTTTAAACGCTCTTTAACGGGCACGCCACGTTCTTCAAGCATCGTCATTTCTTTAACTAACGCTTCTGGGCTCAGAACAACGCCATTGCCGATGACACACGTTACATTGTCACGCAAAACACCTGATGGGATAAGATGAAGAACGGTTTTTTCACCGTCAATTACAAGGGTATGACCCGCATTATGTCCGCCTTGATAGCGAACCACATACGTTGCTTTTTCTGTTAAAAGATCTACAACTTTACCTTTACCCTCGTCACCCCATTGGGTCCCGAGCACTACTACGTTCTTTGCCATAATTTACAAGCACCAAAAAATTAGGCGTGAATTCTATCAAAAACTGACAGAACAATCACGCCCATTTCATGCTATTTTGGGATTATCTTAGTACAATAAACTATAGACTTTACGTCGATAACTTGACTTAAGTGGATCGCCATCGGGTAAAGTGGCAATCATATCCAACAAGTTTTTCTTGGCATCACCGAAGTTCAAGTCCTTCGCCACAACATCATATAACAACGCCAGTGCCTCTGCGGTTTTGTGAGCTGCATGTAACTGCACCGCCAAATCAATTTTGAGTTGATGATTGTCCGGCTCTGCCTCTAATTGCGCTTGTAGCGCTTTAATCTCTGGCGATTCAGCCGCCTGTAATGCTAATTCAATTTTACCTTGCAAAACCTGATAGCGATTGTCTTGGTCAGCCAAACCAATCTGTGACAACAAAGTCTGCGCAGCGTCTATCTGACCCAGATCAATTTGACAATCTGCGAGCATGTATTGGCAATCCACATTACTAGGTGCCAGCGCATAAGCTTGTTGCGCACTGGCAAAAGCCGCTTGAATATCACCGTCATTGAGCTGTTCTTGGGCAGCGATGAGCCATTCATCTTCAGGACTGGGCAAGTGTTTGGTCAAAAACGCGTCAACGTCTGTAGCTTCAAGCGGGCCCGCAAACCCATCCACCGGCTGCGCATCTTTTACCAGCATCACGGTCGGTACGCTTTGGATCCCAAACTGTTGGGCAATTTGCGCTTGTTCATTACAATTGACCTGCGCATAAACAAGGTGTTGGGCATGCGGTTGTACTGCGGTACTGAGTACTTGCGACAACTGTGCACATGCAGGATTTTCAGGCACAAAAAACTGAATTAACAGCCATTTTGTTTTACTGTCTTCGAGGATGATTTGCTGGAAATTATCTAGTGTAATGGCAACGGGGCTGAGCACGGGCTCTCCTTGTTTTGATTAAATCTTATTTGTGCATGAAGGTGTCAACATTTGCACACTGAGTCATATTGTAAATAACGCGTTAGAGGATGGCCATAATTTATTTTTTTACTGACTTCGTTTATCCTCAACACATGACTACGAAGGAATAACGACTATGGCACACACTCCTGATTCATTTGATAGTTTTAAATCGTTTTACCCATATTATCTCCAAGAACACAAAAACAAAACCTGCCGCTTGTTTCATTTTATTGGCTCATCACTCGTCTTGGGTGTGTTGTTATATGTGTTAAATACAGGCCACTGGATATGGCTGTGGTCGTTGCCAATCATTGGCTATGGTTTTGCTTGGTTAGGGCACTTTTTATTCGAAAAAAACAAGCCCGCGACGTTCAAACACCCCTTTTATAGTTTCTTGGGTGACTGGGTCATGTATAAAGATATTTTAACTGGCCGACTAACAATATTTTAAATATTCTGCTTTCACTGTTTGTGCAACGCAATTACGTCCCATTTTTTTCGCGTGATAGAGATTGTTATCTGCTTCAATTAACAAAGCTCTGTGGTCTTCATTTTGCTGAGGTACAGTGGTTGATACGCCTATACTGATAGTTAATGTGGAGTGTTCGGATGGGTAATGATGTGGGATCGCTAGTTTTTCGATACCTCGACGGATCTTCTCAGCCACTTGCACTGTGGATGCTTCATCAGCATCTAACAAAATCACCACAAATTCTTCACCACCGAAACGCGCCACAAAATCCATGGGACGGACGAGTGAATTGGAAATACTTTTGGCAACTTTTTTCAAACAGTGATCACCGGCGACATGACCAAACATATCGTTGTATTGTTTGAAGTAATCAATATCTAAAATGGCAACCGACAACGGACGCTGTTTGCGTTGTGCAAATCGCCATGACTTTTCAAATTCTATTTCGAAGTGACGACGATTAGGAATGCAGGTCAAGCAATCAAGCATGGCGAGTTCTGCAAGTAACTGAGTCTTAGTACTCAACTCTAGCTGGTTTTGTACCCGCGCCTTTACTAATTCGATACAAAACGGTTTGCGCACATAGTCAACCGCACCAAGTTGTAACCCCTTCAATTCATCTTCATTATGATCCCGAGCGGTAATAAAAATGACTGGAATATCTCGTGTGCTATCGTTATGTTTGAGATGACGGCAGATTTCATAGCCATCCATATCTGGTAAACCCACATCTAACAAAATAAGATCGGGGTGGCATTTCTGTGCAATAGAAATGGCCTGCATACCGTGCCTAGCAACCGATATATCATAATCCGACGCCAAACCTTCAGCCAAGATAACAATATTTGAGGGTTCGTCATCGACAATAAGAATGGAGTGTCGTTTTGTCATAACAGTCTCTTTTTACCGACTTAATATAAAATTAGTCCAAGTATTGGATTTGTCTAATACAAAACGAAAATTATTCCCTGTCTTACAACTTAAAGCTCTTTTTCTGCAAACTCAGCAAGCCGACTTCTTACAACGCCATCTAACGAGAGTGTTGCACTGCCAGAAAAATGTTTAAATTTCTCAACTAAATACGTTAAGCCCGATGTCAGCGCACTTAGATAATTGCTGTCAATTTGGGCTAGATTACCACCACAAATTAACTTGGTACCCTCACCGCAGCGGGTGATGATCGTTTTCAACTGAGAGGCGGTCATATTTTGAGATTCATCGAGTATAACAATGGCGTTTTGAATACTGCGCCCGCGCATAAAATTGACCGATTTGAACTGGATGTTCGCTTTTTCCATGATATAAGACATTGAGCCAGATGCATTGTAGTCACCTTTGTGCAAGACTTCTAATGAGTCCGTTATCGCGGATAACCACGGCGCCATTTTTTCCTCTTCAGTACCGGGTAAGAACCCAATAGATTCTGCTATTTCAGGGGTAGAACGCGTGACGATAATTTTGTCATACATGTTTTTTTCAACGACCATTTCAAGGGCAGCAGCCAGCGCAAGCAGGGTTTTACCACTGCCCGCAGGTCCGGTAAGGATGCACAAATCAATGTGAGGGTCGAGTAGACTGTGTAATGCCATGGCTTGGCCAATATTTTTAGGATGGATCCCCCAGGCTTGACGCGCCATCAAACGTTCATATCCCAAATCCAACAACTCGACATGGGTGTCATCAATCGCTTCCACTAGAGCCGCAAACTCTTTGGTTTCATCAATAATGAATTCATTAATATACGCATCTGGTAAGGCAGATTTTGGTACACGATGGATGGTATCGCGCCCTTCAGTGTGGCTTTCGACCTCACTTACGTGGTCCCAAAACGAACCGCTCACGGTCATATATCCTTTAGATAGATAGGCGATATCATCAATTAATTGGTCGGTCCGATAATCCTCAACATAGCGCTGACCAGCGCCTTTTGCTTTGAGACGCATATTGATATCTTTAGTCACCAATACAACACAACGGTGAGGCTGAGCTTTTTGCAGATCCAATGCCACATTAATGATGCGATTGTCGTTTTCGTTGCTCGTGAAAACCTGTTTGCTTTGTTCCATTAACAAATCGGTGTAAATCGATAGGCGACCGGTGGGGCCGTTTGCTCCGGTCATGTGTCCGGTCATAGGTACACCTTGTGTCATAGCTTCAGGTGAAGCAGAGGACAATAGATCCTCCAATGCCCGAATGGCGATACGCGCATCCCTTGCGACATCTTTTTTGCTGTCTTTAATATGGTCGAGTTCTTCTAATACCGTCATAGGAATAACAACATCGTGCTCTTGGAAAGAAAGAAACGCGAGAGGATCGTGCAACAAAATATTGGTATCTAAGACATAGATTTTGGTTGTGTTTGACATTCAGTACTCCGTCATCTGATGAAACAAAGCGACGTAGAAATATGCCAGTGAGAGAACATATTTTCATGCGCCTCATGTCTTAACCCTATGCTATAAATGCTTAAAGCGCACGCATTTTTACAATTTAATTCACCCTAAACATTATTTACCTGTACATATGTTCTCAACCTAGACCTTGGAATAGCGCTTTCAGCTTGCGTTAGCGGTTATATTGATAATAAAAATCGCCACGCCATCTATGAATCAATGTTATTATATGACGGTAACTTTACAGAGGTTTTTATGTCGCAATATCTTGTAGGCCAGCGTTGGTTAAGCTCCCAACAGCCAGAGCTCGGTCTTGGCATCGTCGCCGAAGTTAATCACCGTCAAATCACAGTATTTTTCCCCCTGACCGAAGAAGATAAAATTTATTCACAGCAAAACAATCCATTGATTCGTTTAATACTCTCAGTGGGCGACGACGCAAAAGATGATAAAGGGCGTCCTTTCATCGTAACGGCAGTGACAGAACAAGCGGGCTTGTTGCTGTATTCTATCCGATACAGTGATACCAGCGATGAAGAGAGCGTTTTAGCCGAGACACAGCTTTCATTTCGCACCCAAATTAACCAACCTGAACAGCGCTTATTTTCCCTGCAATTAGACCGTTACAATTGGTTTACTGCTCGGGCAGCGGCACTGCAGCAAAAGTTTCAGCATTTTACCTCCCAACGTTTGGGTTTACTCGGACCTCGTGTGAGTTTGTTAGATTACCAAATCAATATTGCCCAACAAGTCGGTAATCGTATCGCTCCGCGTGTATTATTAGCTGATGAAGTAGGCCTGGGTAAAACCATTGAAGCAGCGATGATTTTGCACAAACAAGTGCTTGCGGGACATGCCCAGCGTATCTTAATCGTTGTGCCAGAATCTTTGGTGCACCAGTGGTTAGTTGAATTACTACGCCGGGTGAATATGGTCTTTTCAGTATTTGATAAGGAACGCTTCTCTGCCTTGCAAGAGCAAGACATTAATCCTTTTGACAGTGAACAATTCATCCTGTGCAGTATCGAAAGTCTCCTTGAAAATGAGAGTGCGCGTAGCGCGCTAGATAAAAGTCAATTTGACTTATTAGTGGTGGATGAAGCGCATCACTTACAGTGGTCAGACACTGAGGTTTCTGCTGATTACGCATTGGTTGAGTCGCTCGCCGAACGCATTGCTGGGGTGATTTTATTAACGGCGACACCCGATCAACTCGGCCACGAAAGTCATTTTGCGCGCTTGCGCTTACTTGACCCAGCACGCTTTACAGATTTTGCCACGTATCAAGCAGAACAAAGCGATTATCAAGCCCTAGCAGCGCTAACTGAGCGTATTCTAACCGAGTCTCAGCAGACCCAATCAGGAGTGCTTTCAGATGCACTACTGCATGAATTAGTGCAAACCTATCCAGACATCCACTATGGCAATACCGAACAAGATGACCCGAAAGCACTGATTCATCAATTAATCGACTATCACGGCACAGGGCGCATGTTTTACCGCAACACCCGACAAGCTGTTGCGCATAGCCTGGAACACAATCGAGAATTGCACACCTATCCACTCGCCCTGCCCAAAAGCTACGAGATGTATCTCAATACCATGGTCGAGACGCTCGACCAAGCGTGTTTCTTGCACGAGGCGGCTGATTTTAATGATACTTGGACCAAGGTGGATCCGCGCTGTCAGTGGTTACTGTCGCACTTACAAACATCCAAACACAAAACCTTATTGATCTGTCGTTCAGTGCGCACCGTGCTGCAGTTAGCAGAGTGGATCAAAGCCGAAACGGGGATGCACATGCCTGTCTTTCACGAGCAAATGAGTTTAGTCGAACGCGATCGGGCGGCGCACTTTTTTGCGGATCCAGAAGAAGGTGCTCCGCTTCTATTGTGTAGTGAAATTGGCTCTGAAGGTCGCAACTTTCAATTCTGTAAGCACCTCGTATTATTTGATTTACCGTTACAGCCTGACTTATTAGAACAGCGTATTGGTCGACTCGACCGTATTGGACAAACCCAAACCATCAATATCCATGTGCCTTATTTAGAGCATAGCCCTGCGGCGCGCTTATTTAGGCTATACCATGAAGGTTTAGACGCGTTCACCCAAACCTGCGCGGTTGGGAGTAAGGTTTTTGCACAGTTTGCAGAAGTCCTTCCGTCCTACATCGTGGAGGGCAACGACCCTCTCTCAGAAGACAATAGTACCTTGTTATCTGAACTCAAACAGACCACCGATACATTTAATCAAGAGCGACAAAGCGGCCGTGACAAACTGCTTGAAATGAGCGCCAGCGGCCTAGGTACGATTGAGGCATTAGTTGAGGATTTGGCAAACCCCGAACATGAGCAAGCCTTACAAGCCTTTACCCATTATCTCTTTGATGCAATGGGGATCCAACAAGAAGTCAACGATGCACATAGTTTTGTCATTCGCCCGACCGAAGATTTAGCGCACGCCATCCATGCCCTTCCTGATGAAGGATTAACCGTCACTTACCGCAGGGATATTGCGACGGCGCGAGAAGAATTAACCTATCTCAGTTGGGATCACCCCCTGATTTTAGAGCTATTCAATACAATTGAAGATGAATCAACCGGTAAAGCCTCTTTAGCTTTTATGGCGGATCCGACGATCCCCGTTGGTGCGTTTTACCTTGAAACGTTATACAAAGTACAAGCCGATCACCACGGGTTAGATAATAATCCCTACATCACTACTACGCCGATCCGTTTGTTAGTCGATTATAAAGGTCATCAGCTGCCAGAAGATGCATTACCTGAATTGAGCTATGTCAGTCATAAAATTGCTAGAAAGTTGGTTCCAGCTCTACAACAACACATCGAAAAAGCATTGGTCATTAGTGCTGAATATGCCAACCAACAAGCGCAAGTAGTCGTGACCGAGAGTCAACAACGAGTCAAAGCCACACTCGGCGCTGAAGTCGCGCGATTACAGACGCTACAAACGGTCAATCCGAGTATCAGTGAAGTCGAGGTCGCCACCGCACAAGCAAAACTTGAAGCAACCTTAGCGGCCGTGTCCAACGCGCAAGTCCACCTGGATGCTCTGCGTCTTATTGTGAATAATCCTTAATGGCCTTACTACACTACGCCCCCCCTATGACGCCTTATTTGGACATCTTATATCAAGATGAGGATGTCTTGGTCGTCAACAAACCCGCGGGTATATTATCGGTGAGAGGCAAAGCCCCTGAACATCAAGATAGTATCCAAATGCGTGTCAATACGGTATTCCCAGAAGCCCGTATTGTGCACCGACTGGATATGGCTACCTCGGGGATATTAGTTTTGGCGATGCACAAAGCAGCCAACCAGCATCTGAGCGCACAGTTTGCGGCACGCAAAACCCAAAAACGCTACTTTGCTCGGGTACTAGGGCACATTACACAAGATCACGGCGAGTGCGACCAACCACTAATTGTAGATTGGCCGAACCGTCCTAAACAAAAAGTGTGTTATGAAACTGGGAAACCGGCATTAACCCGATATGAAGTACTACAACGCGACACGTATTCAAGCTTGGTAGAACTCAAACCTGTAACCGGACGCTCTCATCAGTTGCGCGTACACATGTTGAGTCTAGGGCATCCTATTTTAGGTGATCGCTTGTACTCAGAACCCGAGACGAGAACTCACGTCACTCGCTTATATCTACATGCTGCAGAACTCGGTTTTTATCACCCTAGTAGTGAAAGATGGATGGCGTTTGCACAACCTCATCCCTTTGCAGAAGAGCCCAGTAAAAACTGAGCTCGACACAACCATACCAAGCGGCTCTAGCGATTTTGCAACTGGACCAAAAGGACAAGATACTAGTTTAATGTCACTTTAACCAAACGCCCATTCGGTTCATCCGTCAGGACATAAATCGCCCCCTCGTGCACGATGACGTCTCGGATCCGCGCGTCCAAATCCTCTAATAATTTCGTTTCTTTTACCACGTTACCGTTGGCATCCAAATCAATGTAATTTAAATAACGGAATTTAAGAGAACCAACCAGTAAATCATCACCATAAAACGCCATACCACTGGGTGCGATAGAGGGTACCCAATAATGTAGTGGTTGCTCTAGCCCCTCTTGCTCCGTTTTGTCCGTGATGATGGAACCATTGTAGTTCACCCCATACGTAATGGTTGGCCAGCCGTAATTAGCGCCTTTGTTCAAGGGATTGATTTCGTCTCCGCCTTTCGGTCCGTGTTCATGTGTCCAAACTTGTTTGGTTTTGGGGTGAACAGCCATGCCTTGTACGTTGCGATGCCCGATCGTAAATACTTCAGGGACTGAAGATTCTAAAAAAGGATTATCAGGATGTGCTTCACCGTCAGGCGTGATCCTGACCACCTTGCCAAAGTGTGAGGTGAGATCCTGTGTGCGTTCTTTAAACCCACCGCGATCGCCTAATGACACATACAAACTTTGACTGTCCGTAAACGCTAGGCGACAACCGAAATGAAAACCAGTTGGCACATGAGGAAAAGCCGCAAATATAGGTTCAGGCTCGACAAACGTGGTGCCTTCAAGGCGCCCCTTAAATACTGTGGAGGTTGTCGCACCAGACGCATCAGCTGTTACCAAGCAAGCGTAAAAGGTTTGGTTACTCGCAAAATTAGGATCCAACGCCAAACCTAGCGCACCACCTTGACGTTCTGCGGTGATGTCCGGCACATTTTGGAGGCGGGACTTTTTACCGTCAGCCGTCACCAGCGTGATATAGCCTGGACGCTCGGTCACCAAAAATTGGCCATCAGGCAAAGCCGCAACGCCCCAAGGGTGGGCTAAACCATCCGTGATCACCGTGGTGGTTGCAACTGTTTGTGCTTGACTGGTAAGGGTTACCCCACAAAGCAAAGCAAGAGCGGAAATGGACTTGAGTAAACGCATAGGCATTCCTTTTTTATGTTTGTTGTTAGCACTTTTACGCAACACAGTTTATTAAAGTTTGATCACGGGAAAAGATACGTGATACTCCTCACCGTTAGCAAAGTGCAAGGTCAGAGTAAACGTTTTACCCGGGGTAAGTGGCGTATTGAGTCCCATCAACATAATATGTTGGCCGCCAGCTTGTAATGCCAAGGATGCATGGGCTGGAATTGCGATACCTGTCGTGATTGCTTGCATTATCATCATGTCATCTTCCATCAGCATATCGTGTAATTCAATGCTATCTGCCAACTCCGTATTGGCAGTAATATGGGTTAAGGTCTGCTCCAATGCAGTTTGATTATGGATGGTGATATAGGCTGCACCCGTCGTTGCTTGAGCAAAAGCTGCACGAATATGGGGGTCTACAAATATCAATTTATCTTCTGACGCTTCCTTAATAGAGGCTGGCTGACAGGCGCTGAGGAACAATAATAGGATGAGGGTGATTGATATGCGCATAAGTGCTTCCTAGCAATTTCATTATGCGCAGTATTGTTACTTGATCTTCTGTGCATCTGCAAGCAATTTAGGGAAAAATTCCATTGGTAAGAATGCGCTTAGTTGCTCAAACTTATCGGCTAGTGCTGCATAAGAACCCGCTGTGACATTGATATGTCCCATTTTGCGTTTTTCTCTGACAGATTTGCCGTACCAATGAAAATGTACGCCAGGAATAGACAAGAAGTTTTTAGAAAAAGTATTGCAACCGATGATATTTATCATCGCAGCTGCGGGTCCGTGCTCAGTACTACCAAGTGGTAAATTGCACACCGCGCGCAAGTGATTTTCAAACTGTGAAGTATCGGCACCGTGCATCGACCAGTGACCAGAGTTATGGACGCGTGGTGCTAACTCATTCACCAGTAATTGGCCATTCACTTCAAATAATTCAACGGCTAAAACACCGACATAATCGAGTTTTTGTGCCAGTTTAGTAAAGATATCTTGAGCTTGGGCTTGCAATACATCCGTCACACCTGGCGCAGGCGCAATTGAAGTGTGTAGTTGTCCTTGAAAGTGGGTATTCTGTGCAAGTGGATATACTACGACTTCACCGGCTTCATTACGGGCACCAAGTAGCGACAATTCACGCTCAAAAGGACACATTTTTTCAGCAACAATGGGCACTTGCTCCAAATCTAAAGCTGCGAAAATCGTTTCTAACTCGACAATGTCTGCTGTTTGAGTACTACGCCATTGACCATACCCATCGTAACCATCTCGAGACGATTTAAAAATAATTTTTTCGCCTAAACGGTCTGTGATCCCATTGAGCTGAGCAATATCGGTAATGATCTCATGCTCACAATTTGCAATTCCCAAGCCTTCCAGTAGTGTCTTTTCACGCACACGATCAGCACCGACCAAGATCGATTTTAGGTTTGGGGCTAACTTGCCAGAAGCATCTGCCTGCATAAGTAAAGCTTCAGGTACATGCTCGAACTCAACCGTTAATACATCAGCATCATTGATGGCTTGCTCTAACGATTGAGGCAGTGGTGTTTTTTCGACAGGATGAACAACTGTTTTGGTTGCTACATCGACCGCAATCACGTTGAGATTCAGTGGCGCCCCTGCTAGATACATCATCTGTGCTAGCTGGCCAGCACCATAGACCAATACATTCATGTGTTTATAACTCTAATTGACCATTTGCCAAAACGGTTTCAGTCTGTTGTTCTCTAAAAGCAATAATGGCATCGCGCACTGCAGGCTCTTGTAACGCGACAATTTGTGCTGCAAGCAAACCTGCATTAGCCGCGCCGGCTTCACCGATTGCCAACGTACCGACTGCCACACCTTTTGGCATCTGAACAATCGACAACAATGAATCAATACCGTTCAACTGACTGGAACGCACTGGACAACCCAATACAGGGATATGGGTATGGGCTGCAATCATACCTGGTAAATGTGCTGCTCCACCTGCACCGGCGATGATCACTGCGTACCCTTCAGACTCTGCTGTAGTGGCAAAGGATGTCAGTAAATCAGGGGTGCGGTGCGCAGATACAACCTGTGCTTTGTATTCAACGCCAAAGGACTCTAGCAT
>JBEVCF010000092.1:0-7198 GCA_040514355.1 Glaciecola sp. | reverse complement strand
ATCGCTTTGCCGCCTTCATGACGTTGGGCAATCGGGTAAAAACCGTTCCTGAAAATAAGCGCAATGAATTTGTATCCGTATTTCGCGAGTACCTCGTGACAACATATGCCAACGCCTTAGGATATTATGATAACCAAACCGTGACTTTTGCCCCAGCTTCGGACTATGAAGGTAAGCGAACCGTTACTGTTCGTGCAGTAATCCAAGATGAGGGCCGCCCAGACATAAAAGTCGCCTTTAAAGTGCGTTTCGACCGTCGTCAAAACAAATGGGGGGCATATGACATGGTAGCCGAAGGGATCAGTTTACTCTCTAGCCAACGCAGTGAGTTTGAAACGATTTTACGTCAAGATGGCATTGATACTGTAATTGCGTTGATGCAGGACAAGATCAACAAACCCATTGTATTGAATCGTGGTGCGGACGGTGCGGAGTTGATTAAATAATGAGCGTAAGTTTTGAGCTCAACGGTCAGGTCCTCGCCCTTGCTGGTGAGCTGACTAAACATTCTTTGCGCCAGGACCTTAGCCAGCTGTTTCCTGATTTTATGCGCCAACGCCAGTTAGTTATCGACCTCGACGCTGTCAGCGACGTCGATAGCGCTGGGCTTGCTTGGTTGGTGAATATTATTCGCGATTGTCGCAGTGGCGATATTGCGCTAGAGTGGTCGCATATGCATCCTAACGTACTACAATTAGCTAGATTGAGTAATGCTCAACATTTATTCCAGTAACATCCACATAACGAGAACAATATGACGACCGAGGAATTAGAAGTTTTTCTAAAAGACACACTAGATTTAACAGAAGTCCATGTCAAAAGCGATGGCTCCCACTTCAATATCATCGCCGTCAGCAATCAGTTTGATGAGATGTCCCGCGTCAAACGTCAACAATTTGTGTATGGCCCCTTGACTGACAAAATCGCAGATGGCTCGATGCATGCAGTCTCTATCAAAACGTTTAACGAAGAACAGTGGCGTAAAGAAAAACTGTTTAACATGCCGATGTAAGCGAGTTT
The DNA here is from genome assembly GCA_040514355.1 of Glaciecola sp. Taxonomy (GTDB): domain Bacteria; phylum Pseudomonadota; class Gammaproteobacteria; order Enterobacterales; family Alteromonadaceae; genus Opacimonas. The sequence goes on along the minus strand of JBEVCF010000092.1, from coordinate 6,178 downwards.
TTCGTGGATAAATTAGTTATTAATAAAAGCCCTGCATTGACCGGTGATGTTGTTATATCCGGTGCTAAAAATGCAGCTCTACCTCTGCTCATGGCGTCGTTACTCGCTGACTCACCTATTACATTTCGCAACGTCCCTGCGCTTCGCGATATCACAACCAGCGTAAAATTACTCGAAGGCATGGGTGCCAAAATAACCTTTGCCGATAAAAACACCCTCACCATTGACGCTCATGAGCTAACCAGTACGGTTGCATCTTATGATTTAGTCCGCACCATGCGTGCGTCTATTTTGGTGCTAGGGCCATTATTAGCTAAACACAAACACGCCGACGTTTCCTTACCTGGGGGATGTGCGATTGGGGCCCGACCGGTCAACCTACACTTAGTGGGTTTAGAACAGATGGGGGCTCACATTGTTGTCGATGAAGGGTATATCAAAGCATCCGTTGATGGCCGTTTGCGAGGTGCAACCATTTTCATGGATACTGTCAGTGTTGGGGCCACCGAAAACCTGATGATGGCTGCCGTGCTAGCACAAGGCACTACAGTACTCGAAAATGCCGCACGCGAACCCGAAATTGAAGATTTGGCCAACTGTTTGAATGCGATGGGTGCAAAAGTCAGCGGAGCGGGTACCTCGACCATTACAATCGAAGGTGTGGAAACCTTATCAGGCTGTGACTATGCGGTCCTACCTGATCGCATCGAAACCGGTACCTTTTTGGTGGCTGCCGCTGTGACAGGTGGACACATCCGTTGCCTCAATGCTGCACCTGATACCTTGGATGCGGTTTTAGATAAACTGCGCAAGGCTGGCGCAGATATCACGACGACTGAGTCAACCATCACCTTAAACATGCATGGCAAACGCGCCAAAGCGGTAGATATAAAGACAGCCCCACACCCGGCTTTTCCCACTGACATGCAAGCGCAATTTGTCGCTCTTAATTGTCTCGCAGAAGGCACCGGCGTTGTGACCGAAACCATTTTTGAAAACCGTTTCATGCATGTACCTGAGTTACAACGCATGGGGGCCGATATTCAGCTTGATGGCAATCATGCCGTCTGCAAAGGCAAACCTCTCTTAAAAGGTGCTCCGGTAATGGCTACGGATCTACGTGCTTCGGCAAGTTTAGTGATTGCAGGCTTGGTCGCTGAAGGTGAAACACACGTCAATCGTATTTATCACTTAGACCGTGGCTACGAAGCCATTGAGGTCAAACTCAATGGATTAGGTGCTAATATCCGTCGCGAAAAAGAATAACGCGTTGTGAGCGCCAAGCATCCGCGCCTTTTATTCACAGGCGCTGTGCATGGCGCCACAGCTCTGCTAGAGGGATTTTGAAGAGCAAGGGTGCAGAAGCTGCGTAAAAAGGTTGCATTTCGGTGCACGTAATATTTTTGTGGTAGTTTTTCTTCCACGGATCATTCACGGTATACACCATGCCTTCATGTACCGCTATCCCCTCTAAAGAAGCATTATCCATTTGCGATAATGGTTCGCAGCCTGAGCCGTAATTTGGTGCCAAAAATGCCAGTTTGACGCGATACATTTCAGTGGTATCCGCCAGATTAGTGATCCATAATTCATTGTCATTTCTGGCTGCTGCTAGTAACCACGTCTTGTCGCGATCTACAAAAATCTCTAGGGCATTGATTGGATTAGGGCCTTGAAGATTGTAATTGGGATAATCAATCGGATGACTCTGCACACGCACAAACCCTGTTTGTTGCCAAAAATCAGTATCTAGGGTAGTGGTAAAAACACGTGCTTGATTATTTTTATCTTTTTCTAAGCCTAGATACAAGGTATGGTTAGCAATCGCGAGCCCCTCAACCCCATCATTTGGAAAATTACCCACCTGAGCATCCTCGGGAAACTGCACTGCTCGGGTTCCCACTACTTTTAATCCGCCCTCAGAAAGTGTCAGTCGAACCAAAACCGTCGGATATTCGGTAGAATGCGTCGCTGAAAAACGCGCTTGGCATGCAGCTGTCAATTCACCTAATGTAGAGGCATCTTCAGTCACGGTGATAAAGGTATCGGGTAAAAAGGGATCCTTCACCAAGGCTTCAAGATCGGGTCGTGTTGTTAAATATTCGACGAAACAGTTTTGGGTGAGCGAGGCAGTAATTGTGTAAGGCGCGGTTTTGCTCACCAGCGCTGTAACAGGATCAATAAAATGCAAACGTTTAATTTGGGAAGCATGAGCACTTGCATCAGCAATCATCGCTAATTGTCCCTCATACCAGGTCAAACCCGATGGTTGAGGATCAAGGTAAAAGTCAACGGCAAGGTCGGCTGGTCTAAGCCACTGTCCCGAGGCTACGAGTACCGTGTTGGGGGAAGCAGATTGACTGAGCGCTGGGGATGATGAAGGTGGCAAAGTTTGCGTACAGGCAGATAGAAAGATTGCACTACAAAGTAACAAGTTGACACATTTTTTTTGCATGTTGAACGATAACTTTTGATAGTCTTTTCATTATCATAAACCAAAATTGTACGACACACTATGCGTGAACTTACAAATACTCCTTTACCTATATTATTGGCCGGCCCTATGCTGCGCCATGTGAGTAAAGATTGTATGACACTATGGTGGATCAGCAGTGTAGCAACGCAGCCCTCACTCTCCCTTGTTCAAGCGGATAAACCGATCATCGTGAACGAGTACTCGCACAGCGTCACTCCGATAGGTCAACACGCGTTTGTTCACTTACTGTGTGTCAGTCAACGCGATTTGTTTACCCCCAAAGAGACGGCTAGTTATAACCTTACTTGGCCAGAACATGGGGATTTGTGTTCTGTCGCACCAGCATTATTGTATGACGATGAAAGCCATATCACATTTGCTATTCCATATCAGCTACGTGAGGTTTACCACGGTTCCTGTCGCAAACCCCATCATGAACAAGCAGACGCACTAGCACAGCTTGACCTAGTACTAGGAGCTAAACATACATCGGATATTGCCAAGCCCGATATTCTGTTTTTTACGGGCGACCAAATCTACGCAGATGATGTTGCTGGTCCTACTTTACATGTGATTCAACAAACCATTGCTCAACTTGGTCTATTCTCTGAGCGCTTTGAGGATGCGTTGATCCAAAATAGCGCAGACTTGCCCGAGCATCCCTACTGCTTTTATCAACGCGAAGCGTTACTACCCGATGTAGAAAGCAACGAAGATGTAGCGAGTATCTTTTTTAAAGGCAAGCGCAAACCCATCTTCACATCAGTCAATGCGCAAAATCACTTGGTCAGTTTGTCTGAAATCATGGCGATGTACATTCTCACCTGGTCACCTGTGATGTGGGCACGCTGTAGCCTTGATAAAGACGATTTAGAAAGTATGTGGACAACGCGCTACGAGGATGAAAAAACACATATCAAACAATTCATCTCGACACTACCAGCCGTTCAACGCGCACTTGCACATGTCCCCACTTACATGATTTTTGATGATCACGATGTGACGGATGATTGGAACTTAACACGAGGTTGGGAAGACGCGGCCTACGGACATCCTTTTTCCAAGCGCATGATCGGCAATGCGCTCATTGGCTATTTGTTATGTCAAGGCTGTGGTAATCAACCCGCACAGTTAGGCGAATTATTACAGTGCCTACCACAGCACTTTACCCAGACCGGCATAATTGAACAGGATGTGTTGATTGATACATTACTGGAGTGGGATCGCTGGCATTATCACCTCGACACACAACCACCGGTCAGAGTGTTGGATACACGTACCCAGCGCTGGCGTTCAGAATCGAGTATGAACAAACCCTCAGGGTTGATGGACTGGGAGTCACTGGTGGATTTTCAACGCTCCATTATTGGTCAAGATGATGTGATTGTGATTTCTGCTGCGCCTGTGTATGGCGTGAAATTCATAGAGATGATTCAACGGGTTTTTACATGGCTTGGACAGGCTTTAACGGTCGATGCCGAAAACTGGATGGCACACAAAGGCACCGCCAATGTCATGCTCAACATCTTCAGACATATCAAAACCCCACCGCGCTTCATCATTTTATCTGGCGATGTACATTATTCCTTTGCTTACGACATACGCTTGCGCTTTAGACGCAATTCACCGCAAATTTTACAGTTCACCTGTAGTGGTCTAAAAAATGCGTTTCCGACCAAGCTGATCAGCAAACTCGACCTGCTCAATCGTTGGTTTTATGGCCAACGCTCCCCCTTAAATTGGTTAACCAAACGCCGTAATATGAAAATATCCACCCGTCGCCCCCTTGGCTTCGAGCCGGCAGGCCTTATTAATCACAACGGTATGGGCGTCTTATCCTTACCTGATAGCGCCATCAGTGACCTCAAGAAAGTACAATGCCGGGTACTCACATACAGTGGCCAGGTGATCGAATTTGTTGACAGGTAATGACGGTTTATCCAGCGTCATATAAGTTTGTCGATTGTACCCCCTCTTCAGCTTTGCTACACTGCGCCGGCAGGGTAACCAAGGGTAATAAAAGATCATGTCAGCGTCACAAAATATAGGTTTGTTTTATGGTTCAACTACGTGTTATACCGAAATGGCAGCCGAAAAAATCAAAGCTGAATTAGATCCTCTCATCGCACCTGCACAAGTCGATTTATACGATATTAAAGACACTTCGCTGCAGCGCACTGCCGAATATGATTTTCTGATCTTAGGTATATCGACGTGGGATTTTGGTGAGCTACAAGAAGATTGGGAGTCGTCTTGGGACGATATTGCCCACTTAGATTTACACAACAAAAAAGTCGCGTTGTACGGCCTAGGTGATCAATATGGCTATGCCGATTGGTTTCAAGATGCACTTGGGATGTTACATGATGCCGTTATTCCTCAAGGTGCAGAAGTGACAGGGTACTGGCCGAATCAAGGGTATGAATTCACTGCGTCTAAAGCCTTGACCGAGGACGGAGAATTTTTTGTTGGGTTATCCCTTGATGACGAAAATCAGTATGACCAAACGGATGCCCGTATCACCGCATGGTGTACAAGTTTACAAGAAGACTTTGTCGCCGCATGACGTCGCGCCTACACCAAGGCTTCTTCCGCAATGGCCCCTCGCATCGCGCGGGTGCCGACGTTTCGTTCCATGACATTCTGAAGTGTTTTGGCTTTCGCAGCATCGAAATTGGACGCTGGGTAACCAAACAAGAACAGCAAATCGGGGCGAATCTCTTTTTCGATGCACTGTATGATCTGTGCGAAATTTTACGTGTCCCCGAACGTGTTATCTCTCTCAATGGACGCCTTGCGCTGGCTTTCGGTAAAGGCGGACGCAAAGGGGTATGCGCGCATTACACTCCTGCAAAGCATGAATTGAGCCTGGCCAAAAATGCAGGTGCGGGTTCATTAGCACACGAATGGTTTCACGCCTTCGACCATTATATTGCTAGTAAGATGTATCACGATGCACAGCCAGGCGCATTTGCTAGTGTCCTGTGTTTGTCCCACCACAAACTTATTGGACATCCTCTAAATCAGCGTTTAGCCGATACCTTTCATCGTATTTTACTCAGTGACAGCGTCGGGGACTTGAACCCGTTTATGCAGTGTGCAGTAGACCTTGACCGAGCCGCTAACGGCTTGTATTTTGCCTTACCACCTGAGGCTTGCGCACGAGCATTTGAAGCCTTTATTCAAGACCATCCCCTTAAAAACTCTTTTTTAGTCCAAGGGACCAAAGCGTCAAAATTGGCGAAAAAAGGCGGTTATCCGCAAGGGAATCTCAGAGAAGATATCGCCTTATCATTTCAAACATATTTTGCGGACTTGGGTATAGCGTTGCACAAACAATCCACCTGAACGCCCCAAAAAAACAATCTATTAACAAATTTCACTACCTTTTTGCGTCAGATTATTTATACTATGCATTGGTTGAAAGTTATTAATAAAAAGAAACATTATCTATGAAAAGAAAAAAGCACACTTCTGGAGATGATGAAGCGCAAATCGACATGACTCCCATGCTCGACATCGTGTTCATCATGTTGATTTTCTTCATCGTAACAACATCTTTCGTAAAAGAGAAAGGGCTTGATGCAAATCGTCCAAAAGACAACAATGAATCAAACCAACCTAGTAAAGCCTTATCTATTCAGATCGATGAGCTTGGCGTTATTCGTATGAACGGCCGGGAGGTTGACGTGCGCCGCGTAG
>JBEVCF010000091.1:0-7184 GCA_040514355.1 Glaciecola sp. | reverse complement strand
ACTTTAGTAATATTATTAGACCCAAATGTATCAAGCCAATGCACATCATCCCAACCCCGTAACCACGTGAGCTGCCGCTTCGCAAGTTGGCGTGTCGCGATAATACCGCGTTCACGCATTTCAGAATATGAATATTCACCAGATAAATACAGCCACATCTGACGATAGCCAACACAGCGAATTGCTGGTAAATCAATATGTAAATCTGAGCGTTCGAAAAGTTTTCTCACTTCTGCTTCAAAACCTGTGTCTAACATTTGTACAAAACGCTGGGCTATCCGTTCATGTAACACCTCCCTATCGCGCGGGGCAATAGCAAATTGGGCTACAGTATAAGGTATGGGTCCCGTGTTTTCTTTTTGCAAATCACTCATGGCACGACCAGATAATTCATACACTTCTAACGCGCGCAATAAGCGCTGGGGATCATTGGGGTGGATCCGTGCAGCAGCTTCTGGATCGACTTGCTGTAACTTGTCGTGTAGCACTTGCCATCCATATTGTTGTGCTTGTTCTGTCAGTTCAGCACGGATGCATGGCGATGCAGCAGGTAGTGTGGATAAACCTTTGATCAGTGAGTTGTAATACATCATCGTGCCACCGGCCAAAATGGGGACGGCCCCACGGGCATGAATATCTTTTATTAACCGTGTCGTATCTTTTAGAAAAGCAGACACAGAATAACTTTCTGCAGGATCGATAATATCGATGAGATGATGAGGTACCGCTGTTAATTCCTGTGTTGTTGGTTTGGCCGTCCCAATATCCATGCCTTTGTACACTAGTGCAGAATCAACCGAAATGATTTCAACGGGACAATGCTCAGCAAGCGCTAACGCTAAAGCTGTTTTGCCTGATGCTGTTGGCCCCATTAGAAATATCACGTCAGCGGGGGCCTCTGGCGTAGCTACCTGATAGGAACTCATGGTACAAACTCCCAGCGTATTGGCTGCGCATAGTGCAGCGCCTGTTGCAAAGCTTGAGGGTCAGAATCCAACCAGCTTAGTAACGTTTGTTGTAGTACCGTATGCGTGGCTATATGAGTAGCACAGGCCTGAGCTAAGCCACTTAGCAAATCGTCTACACGCAGCTCTGTTAGAGCGGGTGCATGTGCCGTTTTCAAGTGTGTTAACCATGCTGGCAAAAGCACATTCCAAGGCAGTGGACGGAGTAAACTCGGTACTTTTTTGACTATACACTTGTGATGCACGACTTCGATCAAAAACTGTTTTTCAACTAAATTTTGCCAGGGGACCTGTTCTAATTTCTCGCCTTGAACGCCTTGTGCAACAGGCAAAAGCAAGGGTTGTGGAGTCTCACTTTGGGCGATGTAGGCATTCAAAAGTAACTTGTAAAGCTGGTCTGCAGCACAGGCTTGCAAGCCCTGGTTCTGCAATAACAAGGTACCATCCTCCAACAACATATAATGTGCCGCCCTGACGGATTGAGATTCCCCTACTGCACGGGTATCTAGTAGCTGGTTATAGGCGCTTAACTCGGTTTTGCCGGGATGAGGATTTGGCAACACTGCACCACCTCGACCGTAACTTGTGTGACCACTTGCAATGCCAGAGGAACCTGCTCCTCTACCAGTGCCATTCGATACCTGGCTACTTTTTCCCTCATTGGCTTGTAAAGGCAGAATGTAATCATGCGCAACGTCAACTTGGGTATAGTCTGGCGCCTCGCCATCAACAAATCCAGCTTGTAATGCATCACTGACCGATTGATAGATAAAATCATGCACGGTGCGCGCTTGCACAAAACGCACTTCGTGTTTTGCTGGGTGCACGTTGACATCCACTTCTGTACTAGGAACATCAATAAAGACGACATAGCCGGCAAATGTTTGCGGGGAAATAAGCCCTTCGTAAGCTTGTTTTATAGCGTGGGTAATTAACTTATCTCGCATCATCCGCCCATTGACGAATGTATATTGTACGTCATTGGTCGTTCTTGCTTGCATGGGCTTAGACAGCCACGCGCGGATATGAATATCCCCATAGTGCGTGTCCAATGCCACACAGGTATCACTAAAGCTTTTACCACAAACTGCTGCAATGCGATTAATGTGTTGTTTTGCGCTGGGAAAATGACGTACCGTTTTATTGTTGTGGATCAGTTTAAAACTAATGGCGGGCTGGCTTAAAGCAATGCGTTTAACCAATTCATCAATGTGTGCAAATTCCGTTTTCTCAGCTTTCAAAAATTTGCGTCTTGCGGGTGTATTAAAAAAGATATCACAGATATCAACCGTTGTACCAATAGGGTGAGCAGCAGGCTCAAATTTAACGACTTGGTCGGGTCCTTCACAGTACACTAACCATGCTTGCTCTTGTTGAGCGGGTCGAGACGTCATGGTCAGTCTTGCCACAGAACTAATACTCGCCAACGCTTCACCACGAAATCCCAAAGAAACAATCGACTGCAAATCTTCTACTGCGCTTATTTTAGATGTCGCGTGTCGAGCGAGCGCAAGGGCAAGCTCATCTTTGGGGATCCCTTTGCCATTATCGTTAATTTGGATCCGTTTATGCCCCCCCTTTTCAATCGTGATCACGATCTTGGTAGCACCGGCATCGATGCTGTTTTCAATACACTCTTTTACAATCGATGCAGGGCGTTCAACCACTTCACCAGCTGCAATTTGGTTCGCCAAAAGTGGAGGGAGAATTTTGATGGGCATGGTTAACTACCAACCGGTATTGATAAAGTTTGACCAATGCGAATGTTGTTATTGGTTAGATTGTTTTTTTGTTTTAACGCCCTAACAGTGGTACCAAAACGCGCCGCAATGCGGCTCAAGGAATCTCCTGACTGCACAACATAGTCCTGAGGAATATTGGCTTTTTGGATGGCCCATAGACTGCCCTCGGGCGGATAAGCTTTAAAGTAGCGTTTGACGGCAGTTAAGATGGAATCTGCAAGGCGTTCGCGGTGTTTACTCCAGTTTAAGTTTTTTTCTTCTGTAGGGTTTGAAATGAACCCGACCTCAACCAATATTGAGGGAATATCAGGTGCGGTTAATACCGCCAATGACGCATGTTGTGGGGTCTTCTTGTGCATTTTAGTGACTTTCTGCATCTCGCTGATTACTTTTTCACTTAAAGTGAAACTATCCGAAATAGTCTCATTCAAGGTCATATCAATTAATGTTCTTACCAAATAGCGATCTTCATCTGATGATTCCAACGCATCTCCCGCACCACCTAATAAATCAGAATGGCGTTCCGAACGCTCCATCCATTTGCTCAGTTCTGAATCACCGCGACGCGTATTCAGTACCCAGACCGAACCCCCTCTTGGTCTAGGGGTATGGAATGCATCAGCATGAATAGAAATGAGTAAATCAGAGCCTTTCTCTCGCGCAATTTCGGGGCGGACAGAAGGGGATAAATAATAATCTCCTTCCCGCGTAAGTACTGCCCGCATTCCCTCAATCGCATTGATGCGAGCGGCTAGTTTTTTGGCAATCGCTAGGGTGATGCGTTTTTCGTAAGTGCCAGATGGACCCACAGAGCCAGGATCTCGTCCACCGTGCCCTGCATCAATCGCAATAATGATGTCACGATCTCGTTCGGGTTGATTCGAACGAGTGAGTTTGGGCGCTGACGGTTCAGGTTCATCAAATTTGGCTAGAATAACAGGCTGGCCATTGCGTCTTACCAAACCCACACTTAAAGGTACCTCTCGACGCAATTCAATTACCACACGTTTGTCATGTTGTGTCTTAGGTTTAGATTCACGTACTTTACGGACTAATTTGTTACGGTCTTGATCGTAGTAATTGACAGTGCCTGAGGTGTTTTTCAGGTCGATCACCAAACGCATTGGGTTGTCCAAACTAAAATAGGAAAATGTGGTGTCTTCAGATAGCGAAATGACCACTTCGGGACCCGAACTAAGATAGTTGACTTGAGTAGAATTAATAGTCGTCTTTGCCCATAATACCGCGCTAAATAAGAGCACGATTAAACCACTCATCAAACGCAGCCCAATACTCATCACGCATCACCCATGCTTAGTTGAGAAAAGTAATGGCTATGTGAACCTGTTAACGTTACATGCCGCTGCGCAGGCTGTGAACCATGTAGAATGCTCAAAACCAAATCGGGCTGGGGTAAACACCCCTCACCCTGCTCCGGCCATTCAACCAACACTAAAGCACGTTGCTCGAAATAATCGCGGATCCCCATAAATTCGAGTTCTTCTGGATCACCAAGGCGATAGAGATCAAAATGAAATACCTTAATTGACGGTAACTCGTAGGGTTCAACGAGAGTATACGTTGGGCTTTTTACTGCTCCTTCATGTCCCAAGGCTCGCAACAAATATCGAGAAAAGGTGGTTTTGCCAGCGCCTAAATCCCCTTGCAGGAATAGCGTAAAACCGTTTTGTTGTAAACGGATATGCGCAGCAATGTGCTGCGCCAAAGACTGGGTATCAGATTCACTATTTATTGTTATTGTGTGACTCATCGATGTATGAAATGTTCCGGTTTAGGTATTAATTAAACGCCTTACCTGGTCAAAAATATCACTGGCAAGCATTCCTCGCTCACCGTATTCTGCTGCGATTATATCAGCTGCTTTGGCATGGACACAAACACCATATTTGGCGGCATCTATATGTTGCATATTTTGTGCAAGCATAGCACCTAAAATACCACTTAACACATCGCCCATCCCAGCGGTAGCCATACCAGGGTTGCCGTGCTCGCATACCCAAGTTCGAGTCCCACTATCGATGATAGTTCCCGCCCCTTTAAGAATACACGTTGTCTGGTAACGCTTGGCAATCAAGCGCGCACTGTTGTAGCGATTGGCATCCACATCTTCTACTGTGGTACCCAATAAGCGTGCAGCTTCGCCTGCATGCGGGGTAATAATACATGCATCAGTCGCAAACGAACTAGCATGTTGAGGTAGCAGATTCAGAGCATCTGCATCAATAACAATCGGTTTAGGACTCTTTTGACAATATTGGATGACGTGTTTAAATGTTTCGACCGCCCAGTCGTTTGTACCTAAACCAGGACCTAACACAATACAAGACGCCCATTCTAAAGATTCCTGTAAGTCGTCAATCGTCACCATTAATTCAGGGCGACCCGCGCCAATTTGACGGAAACTTTCTTGGTGCGCATACACTTTTACCAAGCCTGTCCCAGCCCTAAGCGCCGCTTCACTAGCGAGACGAATCGCCCCTGCCATACCTTTGTTACCACCAACACACAACAGACGTCCAAAACGCCCTTTATGCGAATCGATTTGACGAGGTGCCAATTTTTTATATTGATTGAGATTGAGTAGATGTGTGTTAGATTTACATAAACTGGTAAACGCTGGCCCAATATCCAAATCCTCAAACACCAAGGTACCGGAAGCTTGTTTGCCGGCTGCCGTAACTAAGCCTTGCTTGATGCCAACAAACGTCACCGTCATATCGGCCTGAATATAACTGGCAAGAGATTGACCGGTATCAGCATTCAAACCAGATGGCACGTCTACCGAGAGAACCGGTACATCACAACGGTTTACTACATCAATGATGTTGATATATTCTGGGCGCAAAGTACCTTGCAACCCTGTACCTAACAAAGCATCGATAACAATATCCATATTACTGAGCATCGTTGGATTGAATGGCTGTACAAAGCCCCCAGCAGCCAAAAACGCATCGCGTGCAGCTAACGCATCGCCATGCAATGCTCGTTCAGGCTCAACGGCACAGACCGTAACATCTTTGTCAGCTTGCAAGGCATGGAGTGCAGCGATGTAGCCATCTCCCGCATTATTCCCTTTACCCACAATGACTAAATAATTTTCTGCATCAGGTACTAGTTTTACACTATTTAAAAATACCGCTTTGCCCGCTCGTTGCATTAAACCATACATATTGCACAAACTCGCTGTGGCGGCTTGTTCCTCATGGTTGCGTACTTGATCGGCGCGAAATAATTTTTGTGCTAAACTGGCACTTCGTTTTTCGATTTGAATATGCATTAACATGTCCCTGATTAATTCGATAGATCTGCATCACTTAGTCCAAAATATCAAGTCTTGGGCGAAAGCGCTAGGGTTTAACGACGTCGGAATTTCGGACATTGATTTAGCTAAACACGAGGCGGCTTTACAGGCATGGCTTGACCAACGCTATTACGGCTCAATGGAATTTTTTCCGCAGCGCGGTATGATGCGTGCTAGACCGGCAGAACTGGTTCCCGGTACTGTACGGATCATCGCTGTAAGAATGGATTACCTCCCCCCCAATGCCGCTTTTGCAGAACATCTAGCTAACACCAAAGTAGGATACATCTCGCGCTACGCCCTAGGCCGTGATTACCACAAAGTCGTGCGTAGCAAACTCAAACAATTAGGTCAGCAAATCGAACACTACCTGAATGACAACACCAGCAACGATGATTTTGCCTACCGCCCCTTTGTTGACTCAGCCCCCATCCTAGAGCATGCCGTAGCAGAAAAAGCGGGGCTCGGATTTACCGGTAAACACTCTCTCACCATTCATCCCGAACAAGGCTCTTGGTTTTTTTTAGGCGAGTTGTTTATCAATCTGCCTTTACCCGTTGACCAACCACTTGCAGCTGACTGCGGAACGTGTTCGGCGTGTATCAGTATTTGTCCGACTGGCGCCATTGTCGAACCCTATGTCATCGATGCCCGTAAATGTATTTCGTATTTAACTATCGAACACGATGGCAGCATTGATGAAGTCTATCGCAAGGCGATGGGCAATCGCATCTACGGTTGTGATGATTGTCAATTAGTCTGTCCTTACAACCAATATTCTGAGTTGACGACAGAAGCCGATTTTCATGCACGCCCCGCCTTATTTGGAGCTGAACTATTAGATTTGTTTGCCTGGGATGAGGCAACCTTTTTATCCCAAACCGAAGGTTCACCTATTCGTCGCATTGGCTTTGCCAAGTGGCAACGCAACATCAGTGTGGCATTAGGCAATACCGATTATGATCCTGAGAATGTGCAAGTGCTTACTCACAAATTAACCTGCTTAACCAATCACAATTTTAAAGCTTATGGCTTTTCTAACGAGCCAAACGCAGCCGTTCAAAGCATGTTACATGAACACCTAACTTGGGCGCTCGCTGAGCAACAGCAAGCACAAAATAAAAAGCCTGTTACCAATCGGCAACAGGCTCGCAT
>JBEVCF010000090.1:70928-77612 GCA_040514355.1 Glaciecola sp. | reverse complement strand
GCGGTGATGTTGTTATTGCCATCCGTTGTGGCAATTAGCGCATCCCCTGCAAATACATAGTAACTCGTTTTGCCATTGATAACGGTCTTATATAAACGCCCATTGGGGTCGTAGGTAATACTCGCGGTGTTATTGCCATTGACAGCAATTAAACGATTTTCACTGTCGTAACTGTAGCGGTTGTTATCGGCATCACTAGTGAGGTTACCATTTTTATCGTGGTGCAACATCGCACCTTCAATCATAATGTACTGATTGAGATTATTAACCTTATATTGGCCTTGACGCTGCTCATTACCTTGATAGTGATAGCCGGTATTACTGGTACTAATCTCTTGGACTTGCCCAATCTTGTTGTAGGCAAAGCCTTGGTCCTTATGAATTTTCCTTCAATGCCATACTATATAATAAAGACCCGACTAGCGAGGCTTTGGATTCAAAAGTTAAACTATTTAACTAAAAGCTCATGACTATCTGTGAAAGTTACAAACCATTCATAGTCCTGCTATCTGGCGTCACCGACCATACTTCCTCTGAGCTATCTTCATCTGGTAGGATATAGATTGTCAAATCATTAAGTTCAAACGAAAGTTGGCCTTCTTCAATTACATTAATACTTGCTATTGTGCTTCCAATCAAGCTGTATATTAACGATAAAGATTTACCTCTTTGCTCAAAAAAATCCTCCTCTGTTAATAAATTACTAGATGACACCCTTCCACTAGTTGTTAACCAAATTTCAGTTCTAGGGATAGTTTCACTTATAAAGCACATGTTCAATTCTATGCTTGAAATCACAATTCTATCAAGTTGCGCCCCTAGAAGTAGCGCAGTCAATTTTTTGTTTGCTGATTCGATATCCGTTTGCACCATGTTATTTATCAACCTCCAAATGACTTTTAGCTCTTTGTTCCGCTTTTTTCATGTTACCAAAATTTTTGCCATTTGCAGGATTTACTGGCTGAGAAGAACCTTGCCTAGACGTTACTACTCTTGGTGGATGATTTGGACCACCATCCATGACTCTAACATCCATCTTCATATCAGGTACATTATGAATAGTTCCGGCTTCTGTTCCCGCTTTGTTCGTTACTGCTGTTCCAGACATTCCAGCGCCTTCTAATGACTCTCTTACCGCTGAAGTAGAATTGCGCACTACAGCACCATCAGCTGAAGCTATAAAATCAGCCCCTTGACGATAGCCACTGATCGCCGTACTAGCACCGCCCGGAACAAATGGAATTGCTAAAGCAGCTCCATCTGCAATTACTCCAATCGCATCAATGCCAGCAGCAGACCAGTTTCCTGCAGCTAAATTTTTTCCTAAAGAAACTAACCCTACGCTGAGGCTAGACGCATCCCAGATCGACTCAGCAACTTTACCCGTGGGGTCAACCATATTAATAGGATCATTCCCCACATATGCATACAGATTCATCTGATCTTCATAACCAATAGGGTCAGTTTGCAGGAATCGCCCAAGCTTTGGATGATAAATCCGTGCTTTGTAGTAGTATAATTGTAACTCGTTTAAATACAATTGCCCCGTGTAGGCAAACAAGGTGTTATTAATGCCAGCAGGCACACCAAAGGCATCGTATTGATTGACCTGCGATACTTTGTTATCACTCAGATTGCTGACCGCCATGACACTGCCTTGGTAATTGGCATGTAAGTATTGAGTGGCACTGTAACTTGCTGCTGCGCCTTGGTATTGGATGAGCGGCTCATCTATTTGGTCGGAGTGAATAAATCGCGCGGTGATGTTGTTATTGCCATCCGTTGTGGCAATTAGCGCATCCCCTGCAAATACATAGTAACTCGTTTTGCCATTGATAACGGTCTTATATAAACGCCCATTGGGGTCGTAGGTAAAATGGTGGCCCGACCCCGACTTGAACGGGGGACCTGCCGATTATGAGCTAAGCTGAGTTTGGACTCTGAGATATAAGGACCAATTATATCAATCTAGCATGCTACTCTTGCACTCAGGGTTATCCCGGAAAAATACCTGTTGATAAATAACGATCACCGCGGTCACATATTATGGTGACGACGACTGCACCTGGATTGTTTTGGGCGACTTTTAAGGCACCTACGACTGCACCACCTGCACTTGCCCCACAAAATATCCCCTCTTCTGCAGCTAATCTACGTGTCATATCTTCCGCCTCATCTTGCGTGATATCCATGATATGGTCAACACGCTCAGGTTCATAAATAGACGGTAAATAAGCCTCAGGCCAGCGCCGTATCCCAGCAATTTGACTACCTTGGGATGGCTGCAAACCGATAATTTGGATCTCTGGATTCTGTGCTTTGAGGTATTTGGATGTTCCCATTATCGTCCCAGTGGTTCCCATTGCACTGACAAAGTGGGTCACTTCTCCCTGGGTATCTCGCCATATCTCAGGTCCTGTCCCAAGAAAGTGGGCTAATGGGTTATTGCTATTTGCAAACTGATTCAAGATCTTCCCTTCACCTCGCGCTTCCATGTTATGGGCGAGATCTCTTGCGCCCTCCATGCCATTGTCGACCAATATCAACTCCGCACCGTAAGCTTTCATTGCGGCGCGGCGCTCGACTGACAGGTTATCAGGCATAATTAATGTCATTTTATAGCCACGAATAGCTGCAACCATTGCCAGAGCAATACCGGTATTGCCACTGGTTGCCTCAATCAATCTATCCCCAGGTGTGATATGTCCCGCATGCTCTGCTTCGTTGATCATATACAGAGCCGCCCTATCCTTAACACTGGACGCTGGGTTATGGCCTTCAAGCTTCACTAATACTTGTGCAGATTCAGGTGCCAAACGCTGCAGGCGTACTAGGGGAGTATTACCGATTATTTGATCTATGGTTGAGTACGTCATTACTTTGCAAGAAAAGGTTCAGGAATATCTTTCATCTTAGATGTATCAAGATCAACGCACAACTGTAAATCGTGACTAATTTCATCTAAGTTATGTGTTTGTGTTATCTTGTGATTGATGTTTTTCAACACATCCAATCATCATTAATTGTGTCAATTTTGGCAACAATCTACCACCAAAAGCGCTATTTTCATTTACTTATGTTCGACATATCCTAGCCAAATAGCATTTTTCTAGGATAGCCCCATGCACGATTTTTATGATACCCGTTACCCTGATTCAAATAGTTTGAGAGCGCGTGCCAAGCAGCGTATGCCCAAGTTTGCATTTGAGTATCTCGAGGGGGGCTGTATCGATGAACACGGCCTAGAGCGCAATAGCGCTGAACTTGTGGATGTGCGTTTGCGCAGTGAATTATTGCAACCCAGTGTCAATGCTGATCCGAGTGTCGAATTATTTGATCACACTTATGCAGCGCCTTTTGGTATTGCGCCTGTCGGGTTACAAGGCTTAATGTGGCCCAAAGCACCCGAGATCTTAGCCAAAAGTGCCGCCGAGATGAATATCCCGTATGTCCTCAGCACTGTTTCATCTGCGAGTTTAGAAAACATCGCCGAGATCAGTGAAGGCAAAGCGTGGTATCAACTCTATAACCCGACTGAAGATAGCACGCGCCTAGATTTGATCCAGCGCCTAAAAACCAGTGGTTATCAGAATATGATGGTGACGGTCGATGTGCCGACCTTCGGCTATCGCGTCAATGACATTAAAAATGGCTTATCTATGCCACCCAAAATGTCAGTGAGTAATATCATCCAAATGGCACTCAGACCGCAATGGCTATACGAAACCGCCCTGGCTGGTGAGCCTCAGATGGAAACGCTCAAACCCTATATGCCCAAGGACATGCGCACAGACCAATTAGCGCAATTTATGAATAGTACCGTCATGGGGGCTGTCGATTTTGAAGCACTCAAAGTCTTACGTGACCTGTGGCCCGGCAAGTTCATTATCAAAGGCATTGTCAATCCAAACGATGTCGAAAAAGCCGTACAAATTGGCGCGGATGGCGTAGTGTTATCCAACCATGGTGCGCGACAACTAGACTGTGGTGAATCGTCAATCACCGGGTTACAAAACGTCAGAGACGCTTACCAAGGCAAAATTAAACTCTTGTTCGATAGCGGGGTGCGCAGTGGTACCGATGTCGCAGCGGCGATGGCCAGTGGCGCAGATTTTACCTTTTTGGGTCGTACATTCGTCTATGCAGTGGCCGCATTAGGTGCCAAAGGCGGCGAACATGCGATCAATATGTTATTAAAACAATACATCCAAGTGCTATCTCAGTTAAAATGTGCGCATTCTTCTGAGCTTCCCAAGTGTTTGGTACGTAATGAATAAACTTCAACAACATCCATTTGTGCTAGGCAGCTGCGGGGTATTAGCGATATTCGCCCTGTACAGTTTTGCATTGTGGTTAAGCCCATTGCTACAGCTACCTGCGGCATTGATTGGCTTATTAATATTGCTAGCTTGTTTCATAATTTTGGGGCGTATCCCTCGTGCTATCTTGTTACCGTGGCAATTTATGCTCAAACACATGTCTCTGTTTTTTGTGCCTGCATTTGTGAGCATTCCACTGTATCAAAGCGACATCGTAGATGACTTTTGGCCTTTGTTTTTTACGGTCTTCATCAGTACGTTGGTAGGGATGGCTGTCTTAGGTAAGCTCACCGATACGTGGTTTGGCAAATTGCTAACGCGCAAGGATGATGATGCCTGATTTAGCGTTTGCGGGGTTGTGGATCACGATTACACTAACTTGTTATGTGGTGTCACTGTGGCTATTTAAGCGCACCGGTAACAATGTCATTCTGCATCCGATCCTCGTCAGTGCGGCCTTAGTGCTAGTTGTCGTGTATGCTAGCAAACAAGCTGTAGTTGACGTCGTTGATAGCATTTATGTATTGCATTGGCTTTTAGGTCCTACTACTGTGGCACTTGCCATTCCTATTTATCGGCAAGTAGCACTCGTCAAACAACTCGGCATGCGTTTGTTTTTTCCGATCGTTGTGGGCGGTTTTCTGGCCCCCTTTACCGCTTGGGGGATCCTTGCGTTATACAATAGCCCAGACACCTTACAACTTACGATCCTCACCAAATCAATCACGACACCACTGGCGATGGATACGGCAGCATTAATTGGCGGTATTCCCACTATTGCAGCGATCATCGTGATCATCACAGGCATCGTTGGCGCCATCTGTGCCAAACTGTTGTATCGGTTGTGTCGAATCAAAGAAGATGCGGTAAAAGGACTGATGTTGGGGATCTTTGCGCACGGGATTGGCACCAGTCAGGCCTTACAAATTTCAGAACGAGCAGGTGCTTTCGCATCACTTGCACTGGGCATCAACGGGATTTTAACGGCTGGGATATTGAGTGTGTTGTTTGCGTAAAGTGCGATAAATCGCGTGAGATTGCCAGTCCTCTTTACTACCCCACTTTGTACTGCATCTAACGCCAATGTCTTAGTTCAACCCACTAGGGTTATCTTTCGAGTTCTCTTACACTTGCCACATCTAGCACAATATGAAATACATTATGACTCCGTACACCCTTATTAATTTAACCAAAACAGCACCAGCAGACATTCAATTCCAAGATGTGATGAATGTGATCGACACCTATTATCATTATACCCCGACGCGTTTTACCAATGGCGATGTTGTGAATGAAGCCGGAACCAACGAAGGCTCCTGCAAAATTTTTGCCTTTGCGTCTGTGAATAAATTATCAGAGGAAGCAACGCTAGCGTTATTCGGCACTTATTATCGCCATGATGTTCTGGACCATCCAGAAGCAAATGATCATGTCAATATCCGTACTTTCATGCAGCTAGGTTGGGCAGGGATCGCATTTGATGGTGTGGCTGTAGTAGAAAAAGCCCCTTTAGGCAAGTTGACCACGCGAACCATTGCCATGCATGCTGATACTAATCCTGCTGGCGATATTTTTGGCGGCTGGGTCTTGTCTCAGATGGATATGGCAGCGGGGATTTGTGCAGGTCAACGTGCGCAATCACGCGTCGTCACTGTTGCTTTGGATGGCATGAGTTTTATCAAACCTGTACATGTCGGTGATATTTTAGGGGTATACACTCGGATTGTGAGAATAGGTCGCAGCTCTTTGGACGTGCACGTTGAATGCTGGGTACGCAGAAGCCGTATTGGACAACGCGAAAAAGTCACAGAGGCCATTTTTAAGTTTGTGGCATTGAATGAACAAGGTCAATCTACACCTGTACCCGAACTAACTGCTTTGCCTCAGTATGTGGAGAGTGAACTCTAAACTGTTACTGTTCCAAATGAAATAAAGACTTGGCAGAGACCAATTGTCACTGCCATGTTTTCAACGTTGGAATTATTCACTACCGCTGATAAAGTCACTCAAACCACTGCTACCGCCACTCGGCGCCGCTTGAATGATCCGGTCAGCCAAACGCGAGAATGGCAAGCTTTGCAAATAGACCGTACCATGCCCTTGCAAGGTCGCAAGAAATAAGCCTTCTCCACCAAACAACATAGATTTGAGGTTACCGGCTTTTTGGATATCGTAGTTTATCCCTTCTGAAAAACCCACGACACAACCCGTATCGACTTTGATGGTTTCGCCGCGTAGTTCTTTTTTGATCAAGGTGCCACCGGCATGCACAAACGCCATCCCGTCGCCTTCGATGGTTTGTAAGATGAAGCCTTCTCCACCAAAAAAGCCCGCACCGAGTTTGCGATTAAAGGTTATGCTGATG
>JBEVCF010000090.1:63087-70918 GCA_040514355.1 Glaciecola sp. | reverse complement strand
ATCTTTTTGGCAAATAAAACGACCGCCAATTTGACTCATGTCCAAAGGGATGATTTGCCCTGGATAAGGTGCACCAAAAGCAACGCGACGTTTGCCACTGCCAGTATTTGTAAAATGCGTGGTAAATAGCGACTCCCCAGTGAAGGAGCGCTTCGCGGCGGAAAATAGCTTGGACATCACCCCCTGTTCTGGATCGGAGCCATCGCCCATTTTGGCTACAAAATCAATATGATCATCCATATAGCTCATCGCACCTGCTTCAGCAATAACGGTCTCACTCGGGTCAAGTTCCACCTCAACCAACTGCATTGCTTCACCGATAATTTCATAATCAACTTCATGACAGCGCATCTACTTTCTCCTTAAAACTTTACAATTTCATTTTAGAATGTGTAATGAGAAACGCTATGATTAAAATGTAACGACATATTTTGACTCACTACTAAACTATTTCTGCCATTTGATGGTACTCATTCATGAGGTAACAACATGAAAAAATGGTTCAGTGCAATATTATTCAGTGGATGTATGGCATTTATGGCACAAGCACAGTGGTCTTATCCCTTAGCAGAAAATAGTCAAAACTGGCGCAGTGTCGATGATCGCGTGATGGGTGGCGTCTCGCAAAGTTTGTCGGGCTTGTTAGAAAGTGGTGAATTTGCATTCGCCGGACGCATGTCCTTGGCCAACAACGGCGGGTTTGCTTCCATTCGTGCACCATTGATAATCCCAGAAGCTGCCGCAACAGACGCACACAAAATCCGAATAAACGTCCAAGGCGACGGCAAACGCTACCAATTGCGGTTTCGTACCAGTGGACGGTTTGATGGCATATCGTATGCGGTATCGTTTCCGACCGAGCCCAATGCCGTCTTAACGTATGAATTTGCACTGAGTGATTTTCGACCTACCTGGCGAGGCCGTGTAGTACCCAATGCACCGGCTTTAACTTGGACGGATGTTCGTCAAGTGGGGTGGATGCTCACCGACAAACAACCTGGCGATTTCGCATTAGTGATCCATGAAATGACTTGGACCAAAGCCATATTAATTTAAGTTAGCGTTCATACCCGATGAACGTGCCGTTGTTTTGATCGGCAATCGCACGCATCAAGGTGGCATATTTATAGTTTCCGCCATTATCAAAACCCACCCCGTGGATCCGAATGATAGGTTTACCGCTGGTGGGATCAGTATTTAGACGCGTAATATTAGCCAGCGGTCGGTCATACGAATTCCCTGTATAATCATCGCCAAAGACATAAATCGCGACCGATTTCGTCTCATTCGTGTACATCCGCAGCGCTTTTTCTAAGCCTTCGACCGGGCTAGAGTTGGTACTCGCTGACCAATTATTGTTGATTGCCGAAAACACCGTCTGACGTCGTTGAGGCGTATCAGGGATCCATTTGCCACTATAGGTGCTATACAAAAACTCCCCGTTATCCGACATAAAATTAAAACCCGCCACTTGAGGGTGATTGTCCAAAACATCTTTAATTAATGTCATGACCCGTCGCCAAATTTGCTTCATCGAACCAGATGTATCAATAATAAATAACACGTATTCTGCATCAACTGGGATCCCTCCGACCTCCTCGTCAGGGACACTTTGTTTGGGGGTGTTTAACGCAGCGCGACGTTGATTAATTTGCTCACGTAGAGATTGAGCTTGTTCGGTGAGTTGTTTGAGTGCGGCTTGAGCACGGGGTAAAGCACTGTTAAGCGTGTCAGCGCGTGTTTCGTCAGCTTGTGCAGAGGCTTGTTCGCGCGCCAAATCAGCTTGTTTTTGAGTCAGACCACCCTCTAATGCTCGAACAGTTTGTTGTGCTTGGGCGATGGCTTGGATCAACGTACTGACATTC
Source organism: Glaciecola sp. (assembly GCA_040514355.1). Lineage (GTDB taxonomy): Bacteria > Pseudomonadota > Gammaproteobacteria > Enterobacterales > Alteromonadaceae > Opacimonas. The sequence goes on along the minus strand of JBEVCF010000090.1, from coordinate 69,053 downwards.
TGCGGCCCTCTTTCAGGCGCTTGTTCACCATTTTTTGCTAATAGCACCAACATCACAATAGCACCAAAAGCACAGGAAATGATGTCCAAAAAACTCAAGGTAAAAATTTCGACTGGGGCGCGCTGTATTTTTCTCATCTGGGCCAATCTCCTGCAGGGGCAATCATGATCCCCCCGGTTGATTTAGCCCAGGCCCAGTAAGCTTGCGCCGCTTCTGGATCGCCTTCTAAAGGCAATAAAATCACATGGGTTTTGACGCTGGGTTGCGACTTAATGGTTTCGACAAACAATTTCGCTCGGCATGCCCCCGAAATCGTATTACTCGAACCAAACAGGCTTTTACATCCTCGTAAAGCCGCCCCCACTTTCGACCCACCCAAGGTTGGTAGTCCATCCGTAATCACATAAATATCAGTCAAACTAGGATTAGCCGTACGCAGGGCTTTCAACCCCTCAGCCAAATTGGTCCCCCCATCAGGCACAATTTGCTCCAAATCTTTAACAATACTGCGCATGTCATTCTCAGCATTGGCTTTTACGGTTTTGTTCACCCCCAAATTCACCGTATTGTCACTAAACGCTAACGCGGTAACATCCGATGTTTTGGGCGTCCTCGACAACAGCCACGTCACAATACGCAAGGTGCGTTGCCACTTTGCAGAGGCTTGTTTAGCTACATCTGATTTGCCTTTTAATTTAAATATATCGATGAGTTTAGGCGCCATCATCGATGCACTTTTATCGACTAAAATCCCAATGGAACGTCCTTCCACCTTCAAGCCCAAAAGATAATTTTGTTCTGACGTCCCGCTCAAATCTAAATTATCTGAAGGGGTGGGAACCGGTGCCATCGCCGCTAATTGATCCGCCAAGTCTGCAACAATCGCCTGTTGTTCAGCAAGGGCTTTTAAAGTAGCCTCTTGTTGCGTTTTGGTCGCCGTGATCGCCGCTTGGGTTTGCGCCTGTTCAGACTGCGTCAAGCCCAGTAAATCATTGATCTCCTCCATCGCTTTTTGCAAGGCCGTGATTTGGTCTTCTTCGGCGGCTAATTCTTGTGTGAGTTTGTCCAACTCTTCGGTGGGCACCTCGTTATACGATTGAAAATCAACGAGCATAAAGATCAGGATTATCGCACCCAGACCACATGCCATGACATCCAAGAAAGCTATGTTAAATCCGTCCACCGCCGAGCGTTGTTTGCGCATGACTCATTCAACTTAGTTGTGCAAATGTGATAACAGATTGTTTTCACACGACGCTTGGGTACGCAGTAGCATACGATCTTGTCGGTTGTGTAACACATGCAACACCAACATGAGTAACAACGAGATGAGCAAAGCCACCAAGGTAGAATTAAACGCGACCCCCAATGAAGCAGTCATCCCACTGATATCCCCGGCTAAGGCTTGATCAGCTTGGGTAAGCGCTTGACCTATGCCGCGCACCGTACCCACAAAGCCAATACTCGGGATCGCCCAAATGATGTATTTGATCATATTATTACCCGACTCCAACTGCATTGCTAAGGTATCAATTGATGCGCTGATCGCCTCAGCGGCATGCTGTACATTGCTCGTGTGATGAAAACGAGTCAAACAGTTGATCCAGGTCGTCATAGCTGGGGTGTGGGCATAATCACTGGCCTGCAAACTAGTCAGTGCCGCCTTGATATCAAGTGGTTCTGATTTATCAAAATCCTCTAAGTAATCGTAGGCATATATCCCTTCTTCACCGAGCAACTTCCACAATTTGTAGCCCATCAAAAACAGACAAAACAGCATCAGTGTGACACAGATCTGCTGTTCATAATCCTTGAAAATCACACTCAAGCTACTCATGCCCGCTGTGCCAGAGGCTGCTAAGGCTAGTTCTGCGTTAGGTCGGATGACACCGGCAAATAAAAAATGAATAAGGGTCGCCATCACAAGTAAGACCCCGAACGATACCAACCACGGTGGATTCATATTGGCGTTGTGCATAAATTTCTCCTTAAATGTCCACTGGGAAGTCAGCCGGTGCATCTAGACCAATGACAATGCTTGCGGTTACCGCAGACGATAACAACACACACACCAGTACCATAAGCCATATGCGTTTGGTTATTTTTGGCATTATTTAATATACCTCGCTATACGAAATCCGACCGCAGGATCGGCTCCCCAACCACTTTGACGATGCGCGACACGCAAGGATTTCAGTCGCCCTGTGGCATAGGAACCGCCTTTGATGACCCGTTTATTGCCACGAGTCATCCCCAAATAATCCACTTTTGCACCGGCGGAAGGGGGTGTCAGGGTATAGCGATCATGTACCCATTCTGCCACGTTCCCAGCCAAATCATATAAGCCCGTGCGATCTGCTTTGAATGAACCGACCGGCGCTTTTTCGGCATAACCATCATTAACACCACCAAAGAAAAACGACTGTTTACCTTGTAACGATTGATCCGCAACATTGCCATGATTACGCGCAACCTTATCGCGATTACCCCAGACGTATTTAGTCGGGGTGGCACGGTTCGCGGCTTTGCCTAACCACTCCCATTCTGCTTCGGTTAGCAAGCGATAACCGGTAGCTTCTGGGTTAACGCCGACCAACTGTCCATTTTGAATATTGTAAAACGGTGGCAATGCTTCTAAGGCTGATAACCAATTACAAAACGCAATCGCCTGCATCCACGTCACGTTAGTTTGCGGGAGCGGGTGATTGGCCGTCACGGTGATGTTACCTTGCAAACTCATCGGATCGGGCAAGCGTTGCATCGCCTCAAATTGACCTTCGGTGATCTCGTGTTTCGCGACTAAAATAGGGCGAGTAAAGGTAACTTTGACTGGATGTTCATCACTGCGACGCCCCGCTTCGTTGACTGGCGAACCTAATGTGACCTCATCGGGTTGGAATGCTTTTAGCGCAATACCGAGTTGTTGTGCAGCGGTGGGTATACCAGCTGCTCGACGCGCCGCATATTCGGTTTGCATGGTTACTGCAATCCGTGTGGTGTCATTGTGTCGAGGCGTAAAGGTGTGTGTTTGGGTACGGTAAAAAGGACGGCGAAACTCAACGGTGCGAGCAATGGTAGATAAGCGCATTTGCTGTGGCGTGTTGCCTATTCGTTTGCCATCGAGCCACACCTCAGCCGGTACGTCGGCAGAAAAAATCACCTCACCAAGCCCACGCTCAAGCGTCAAGTTCGCTTGAGGACGGTCGCTTTTGCCTACCTGCACCGTTTGGGTTTGCGCCAAAAAGCCCGGTTTGCTATAGCGCAACGTGGTACTTTGATTGCGCGCAACGCTGACGGTGATGTGAGTTTGTTGTTCAGCTAATATCTGCTCTTGACCGTTGACAACTAATGTCCCACCAGCAGGTGAAACAGCAACCGGCAAGCTATAGCGCTGGGGTTGCATTTGGTAGTTTCTGCTTGCGCTCGGTTGAGTCTGGGTTAATAGCAAAGCGTCATTGATCGTTTGATACCCCTCAGCGCTGACAACCACGGAATATGACCCAGCCCGCAGGGTGTATTGCCCAGCCTCATTGTACGTCAATACTTGCTCAGTATTGTTGTTAGTCAAGGTAAACAGCGCATCTGCTCTGGATGCTTGTAGTGCAAGCGTTGCATTGATGGGCGTAAGGTTCAGTACAGTGTCAGTCGTTTCAGTGCTCGCGAGTGTCACAGCTTGGGTTTGGTCTTCATAAAAAGGATGCTCAATCCCGAGTGTATATTCGCCAGGTGCTAATTCAGCCTCATACTTTGCCCCCACCGCTACGACTTTATCGTCTAACAGCCACGTTGTTTCTTCACTTAAAGGTTCAGTCCGCGCTTCTAACACGCCGGGCATGGGGGTGAGCGTAACCGTCAAATTCTGAGCTGCATCGCTGGCTATCAGTACCTGCTGAGTTTGGTACTTCGGTGCGGCAACCGCAATTTGCACATTGCCGCCTAGCGTATACACCTTAGAGCCAAGCGTTAACCCCACACCTTCTTGAATGTTGATACTGGCTTGTGTGGTAATCGCCTGTGGCAATACCTTGATCTCATGCCCTTTGGCAAAGCCCAACCACAGCACATACAACACGATAAATACCCCAAGTACAACGCTGACAATCAGGGCGGTACTGCGCGTTTTGCGTTGTTGCTTGGCTAATGTTGCATCAATACTCACTCAACACTCCTTGAGTCTAAATCCGTTCATCACAATATAACTCAACCACAATGTCGAGACCTTGCACTATCACAATGTTTTGGCGTTTTGTACGATAGCCCTCACGCTTGGCTACAAATACATATTCACCGGGTGGCAAATCCAATGTGCGCGAACGCGTTTTACCAATTTGCCCTATACCTTGTACCGATAAGTCACTGCGGTTATCACTTTTTAGGTATATAGTGACTTTAGCGGTTTGCTCAGCGAGCAAAGATTTGAGCGTTTGGGTCTGTTGGCTCAGTCCATCAGAATACGCTAACAAGGGTGTCAGCTCAGCGATCCGACTGGCAGCAAAGTCGGCAATACCGGGATCTTGCAAACGCTCAGGGCGACTGAGGAACTGCGCCACGTCGCGCTGGCCTGATAAAATTTGGGTACTGAGATCCAAATAACTCTGCGCGGTTAAATCATCAGGATATTGTGCCAGTGCTCTTTGGGCCATACGCTGCACACTGGGCCAGTCATCTAATTGCGCTAACATCGTCAGGCGTTGTTGGGTGGTTTGCGCGCTGGATTGGGCTTGTTTGGCCTCAATTTGCACAGCCAAATCAGCCACTGCTTGGCTATTTGGTTCAATAGCCTGTGCCTTAACTAGCTGTGTTTGGGCTTGAGCAATATCCCCTTGATCGAACGCGTTAACAGCTGCTTGTAGATGGCGTTGAAACTCTTGTTCTGTGGCTAATTTACGCCACTGTTGCAATTTTTGTTTCGTCTCACTTTGCGTGCTATCCAAAGCTAATAAGGCCTCAGCTGCACGTATTTTTTTACTCAGATTATTTTCCACTTCAGCCACCCGCAACGTTTCAAATGCACGGCGCATTTCAGGTAAAACCAAAATTTGCTGTTGCAACTGCAGAGCTGCTGGATAATTAGGGGCTAAATCAAGCGTTTGTTGATTGTATAAACGCGCTTGTGTGATATTGCGTGTCGCGTGTAAATTGTCGGGCACAAGTGCCTCTTGATATTCTGCTATGGCGGCTTCATGCCGTGCTTGATACGTTTCTTGCCAGCTCAGTTGCAAAGCTGGCATTTCAATCTCTAACGCAGACAACAGCAAATCAGTTTGCTCATACTCTCCCATAGCATAAGCAGCATAAGCCTTGTCGAGAGTCAGACCAAATTCAGCCAACGCTTCTGCGCCGAAGGTTTGTAAGCCTGGTTCGGTGCGTTGGGCTTGCAACGCCGTATCAAGTTCCGCCAAGCGCCCTTGTAAAGCCAGACGCGTCTGGTTTGACGGTTGTGCAACTTGAGACCTCACTAAAGGCGCTGATGAGGCTAGTGAAGAGGGTGCAATATCCTGCGACTCTACCGTCATATCTTGGTTGGTAAAGGCTGACTCAGGCCACCAATAGACTGCGCTAACAACAAGGACGAGCGCAATGCACACACCACTGATAATACCGGCAGTCTTACGCAGTTTTTGCTGGTGCGCCTCAACTTCGGCGTGAAATTTACTACTCATCTACAGTTGTGTATCTGGGGTCGCTTCAAGCTCATAAATTTCGAACAAATGTGCTTTCCATTGCTCATATTGTTCACCCGCGGTACCTGTCAATTCGATCTCTTGTTCGTTGAACTCTAGGACTTGTGGTGACACTTCCACGTCTAAATTTTCTCCCATCTCCGTAAACAAACCGCGATGTTTGGCAATTTCATCATTGCTTTGCACGGCATCTATGAGTGTTTTGGCTGCCGCCACGCCCGCAATCGCGCTGCCCACTTGCCCTGCGGTTGAACGCGAATTTTTGCTCAGCAAAATCGACGC
>JBEVCF010000090.1:43922-63077 GCA_040514355.1 Glaciecola sp. | reverse complement strand
TGTCGCGACTTGACTGACTGTGCGCTTGGTTTTTTCACGTTCAATTTTTTCGATGATAGGCAGGGTTTCGCGTTGATAGGTGCGATACGCATCGTGGGTGTTCGCCGAGAACAAATCAAAGTTGTCTTGCAAATTATCAACAAACATCTCATCTTGCGCCTTCAACGCTTCAATGCGTTTTAACATGGGGTTATTCGGATCAGGTAAAGCCACCACATCGCTTTGCTGATACCCACCATTGCTGCGATAATTCTCATCGACCACTATGTATTCTGAAAACGTTTCTGGGCTGTACGTGTTAGCATATAAAATATCGCTGACGGTTTGGATCCGCGCCTTTTCTGCTTCAGATTTTTTCACGAGCATGCCATGAACGTAATCGGCGATTTCCACATATAGGTTAGCATGAGGGTTTTGGTCCTTTCGCGCTTGGTCGCGATAGAATCCCTTTGACACCTCATTTTCAAAGGTTTTTTTACCCCAGAATTTGCCTCTACCATCGATAACGGTAACCTCTAATTCCAGGTGTTTGACGTCAGAGCGGATGATTTTACCCAACACAAACAAATCGGCACTGGTATTAGTCGTGGGGGTGACATTGACACGCCCAAAAGACGCGGTTTTAGCGAGCGCTTTTTTGGTTTCGACGGCAAAGCGCTTGGCCTCTGTGCGACGGATTTGCGGCCAAATGTTTTGCTCTAACACTTTCGCATCATCAATATTCCCGTTCTCATCTTTGGGAAAACCAGGGTCGAATACCGGAATCGCCACATCTAAAAAGATATCAGAGTGGTAAGTGTATTCTTTTTTCACACTGCCTTGCGGGATGTAAGCCCCCGGACCCACTTTTAAAGGACCAACCGTTGTACTGGATTTCGAGGTGGATGAGCAACCACTCAATGCCACCAACGCGGTAACAGCAATGACAAGTGTGTGACGCGTTAATGTACGAACATTCATAGATTTTCCTTTCACTATCAGCAATACAGGGTTTCTCGCGTGCTACTTACACCCGTATTTTTTTAATTCTTTTTGATAAAACTCAGTTTCTTCGGGCGTGGTTGCCTCAGCCAGTAATTCTTTGTACAGCGCACAAGGCCCTGCATTACTGCCCGTTACCACTTGGTTTTCCGCACCAGGTCCCGCTTGTTCTGGACGCGTGCTTTGTTGTCGCACAGGATCGGTGCTGGCGACTTGCCCTAGGCCTTGTTCGGCAGTATTACCTGCTTTGCCACCATTTGTTATGTTGGAGCCGTTTTGTCCCTTGAGCGAGTCAGCCCCACCGGCTGCATTTTGTTGCTCACGACTAGTACCAAACGCGTCGCCCATACATTGAGCATTATTATCAATGGCGTCGTACAAAGATTGATTACGGCGCATGATTTTTTCTTCACGGGTCAATAAGCGTTCGTCTTGCTTGGTGATATTAACAACAGAGCAATCACTATAATAAGTATCAGCAGGTTTTTTAGGAACGGGAACAGTTTGCCATGCGTATGATGAGCCACAAAAAAATAGCACAATCACCGAAGATACAATAACGCGATTGATAGATAAAACCATGTATTTACTCCTGCCTTGTTATTAAAGTTTTGAACAAATCCTTAAATTGTCAAATACCAACGCAAGGGTGTATCCATATAGACAAGTGCGTTGAAATAACACGCTTGCTGAAATAACACGCTTAATATACCGTGTATCAACTGAATTTTATCTGAATTCAGTCTTGTGGTTTGTTACAAAACGTAAATTAGCGCGACACTCGTCAGCCACTGCAATTTCCAGTATGATGCCGCTATCATTTAACACAATACCTGAGCACATACTGGTGAATATCTCGTTTCAATCTGTTGCGACATTGTATGTACACAATAGATCAGACCATGCCAAAGAAGGCTTGTTATGGCCAACGACAGAAGAGTCAAACTTAGCTCTAAATGATTTTCCAGGTAACACTGAGCTGTTGCTTAATATTTGCCAAGCTCAAGGATTTACTGGGGCACAAAAGAGTCATGTGCAGTTCCAAGGCTGCGCCAATATGCTTTTCCATACTGGTATTTTATGTGGTTTAGGTAATATGCAGACCCTTTCTGCCCATACCCTGAAAACAGTAATTCGCAAGCTGTTTGAGAATGATGTATTACAAAGCATAGCGCATCTTCATGTCTTCATCCCCCCCGAGATTGCGGCTAATCAAACATGGCGTTTTGTCTTCATTACAGAGTTACTATCTCACAGCTATACGTTTACGCGTTATAAACGTCAGTCAACAGCATCAGCGCTCACTGAGTTTACCTTTTATACCACGCACCCTGAGCTATTTGATGCACAGTCATATCTCGCCCTACATGACGGGCAAACACTTTGTCGTGATCTTTGCAATATGGCACCTAATGACTGTATTCCGACTACGTTTTACGACACGGCACAGGACTTAGCGACACGTTATCCCAACATCAACGCAACGGCATTAAATGAAACGCAGATGCGGGCTTTAGGCATGGGCGCCTATGTCGCAGTAGGATGTGGCAGTGAGCGAGAGAGCATCATGACCATTGTAGAGTATCGCGGCGCTGAATACACGCAAAAACCTGTTGTCTTGGTGGGCAAAGGCGTGACCTTTGACACCGGTGGGATTTCGCTAAAAGGTGCTTATGGGATGGAAAACATGCGCTATGACATGTGTGGTGCGGCAGTCGTGTTGGGGGTGATGGAGACCATTGCAGCCTTACAATTACCCATTAATGTCGTTGGGGTGGCAGCGGGAGTGGAGAATATGCCAGATGGCAAGGCATATCGTCCCGGTGACATACTCACGAGCATGTCTGGACAGACTATTGAAGTGATCAGCACGGACGCTGAAGGGCGTTTAGTCCTATGTGATGCCTTGACTTATATCGGTCGCTATAACCCAGAATATGTAATTGATATTGCAACCTTAACAGGTGCTGCCATAACTAGTCTCGGCAGTGTTGCAACATTTGCCGTTGGCAACCACCCCCCCCTACTCAATGCATTGGAACAAGCGGGCCTTGCGACTGATGACAAATTGTGGCCCATGCCGTTATGGCCAGAATACCATCGTGCTATTGACTCCCCCTTTGCAGATATGCAAAACTCAGGTCAAAATTCCCCAGGCGCGATAACCGCGGGTTGTTTTTTAGCAAAATTTACCGACGCTTATCGCTGGGTACACTTGGATATTGCCGGCACGGCCTTTACCTATGGTAAAGGTAATAGTGCTACAGGTCGTACGGTGCCCATGCTCGTTGAGTTTTTGCGTGTATTGACACAAAAAAAGCGCAACAAAAAAGATAAGAAACAAAGCTAAATAACGAGCTTTTCTCCTCCCAAAGTAGGGGTTTTTTTATTGTGGTTTGTGGGTATGATGAGTTTTGTTAATTCAACGTTAATATTAATTGGAGTAATTTTTATGTGGACTAAACCTCAGTATACTGAAATGCGTCTTGGTTTCGAAGTAACTTTATACATCAGCAACCGTTAAACGCTATTGTAAGACTATAAAAAGGTTGCCTATGGCAGCCTTTTTTGTGCTTGAAGGATATAAATAATGCACATACTGATTTTAGGTTCAGGCGCCGGTGGTGGTGTACCCCAGTGGAATTGTCACTGTGAGAATTGCGCGGGGTGTCGCAGCAAAACCTTGCCAGTCATGGCACGTACGCAGTCCAGTATCGCGGTTTCCAGTAATGGAACGGATTGGGTGTTGATCAACGCCTCCCCTGACATCCGCCAACAAATTAACCAAACGCCTCTGTTATGGCCCAATGATCCACAGCAACAACGCGGCACTGCCATCAAATCCATCATCTTAACGGATAGCCAGATTGACCATACTACAGGCTTGTTAACCTTGCGTGAAGGCCTACCTTTACCTGTGTATTGTACCGATGTGGTCTATGAGGATTTGACGACGGGTTTCCCTGTTTTTAACATGCTCAAACACTGGCATGGTGGCTTGGAGCGACGTTCAATTGGCACCGATTTCGAACAGGCGTTACAAGTACCTGAAGTCAGTGGTATTACGTTCAAACCTGTCGTGCTCGAGTCCAATGCGCCACCTTACTCTAGCTATCGTGACAAAGTGGTACCAGGTAATAATATCGGTTTACAAATTATCGATGATGCGACCGGCAAATATCTCTTTTATGCGCCGGGATGCGTCCAGGCAAACCCGTTAGTATTGCAAATGTTGAGTGACGCTGAGTGTGTGTTATTTGATGGCACCTTATGGCTTGATGATGAAATGATCCAAAAAGGGTTCAGTAATCGCTTAGGGACACAAATGGGACACATGCCCGTTAATGGTCCTGATGGTACTATTGCGTTGTTAGGTAAATATGATATTGCGCGTAAAATTCTGATCCACATCAACAATACCAACCCCGTGCTCAATGAAGCATCAGCTGCACATGCGTACTTGCGTGAGAATGGCATTGAAATGGCCTATGATGGCATGCAGATAAAATTTTAAGGAACTGTGATGAGTCAACAACCTTGGACCAAAACCGAATTTGAGACCAAACTACGTGCCAAAGGGGAGTACTATCATATCTATCACCCTTTTCACAAAGCCATGAATGCTGGGCTCTGTACTAAAGAACAGATCCAAGGCTGGGTGGCAAATCGCTTTTTTTATCAAGCCGCTATTCCCGTCAAAGATGCGGGGATTATGGCGAATTGCTGGGATATGGAAACCCGTCGCAAGTGGATCCAACGTATCTTAGATCACGACGGTGAAGCCGGAGACCCGCGTTTGGGTGGTATTGAGGCGTGGTTGCGCTTAGGTGAAGCAGTTGGTCTGACCCGTGACGATATTTTAAGTGAAAGACTCTTGTTACCCGGCGTCAAATTCGCGGTAGGGGCTTATATCAATTTCACCAAACGCGCCACTTGGGAAGAAGCGGCATGTTCGTCCTTGACCGAAATGTTTGCCCCGGAAATACATCAAAGTCGTCTTGATACATGGCCTACACATTATGATTGGATCGATCCAGAGGGCTTTAGCTACTTCCAAATGCGCCTAAATCAAGCACGTCGAGATGTACAACACGGGCTAGAAATCACGTTGGAACATTTTGAAACCCGTCGTCAACAAGAGCGTGCGCTCAACATTTTACAATTCAAACTCGATGTTTTATGGAGCATGGCTGACGCCATTAGCTTAGCGTTTGAATTTGACCGCAAACCTTATACCGGTGTCGCTGACCAAAGTATTTGCCACAAAGGCTTTATGTAATTTCTAGGAACACGTATGCAAAATATTACCATGAACAAATTATACAAATTGCAGTTTGAAAAAGCGCAAGATAGCTATGTACTGCTGTTTCCAGAAGGCATGGTAAATCTCAATCAGAGCGCCGCAGAAATTCTCTTGCAAGTGAATGGCAGTAAATCTGACCGAGATATTATTGCTGCACTACGTGAGAAGTTTCCTGATGCGCCGGATGATTTGGACCAAGATGTCCAAATGTTTTTAGCACATGCCCACGAAAAAAATTGGATCAACTATGAGTAAATCTAGCCCCAAGCACGATGTTGGTCCACCGTTGTGGTTACTTGCAGAATTGACCTACGAGTGTCCTCTGCACTGTCCATACTGCTCAAATCCAGTACAACTGACCAGCAAAGACAATGAGTGCGATACGCAAACTTGGAAGCGGGTCTTGTCGGAAGCCCGTGAAATGGGAGCAGTCCAGTTAGGATTCTCAGGTGGTGAGCCACTTTTGCGCAAGGACTTAGAAGCATTAGTGGCTCATGCCAGTGAGTTGGGGTTTTACACCAACCTCATCACATCTGGCATTGGCTTAAATGAAAAACGCATCAAAGCCTTAAAAGAGGCTGGTTTAGACCATATTCAACTCAGTTTCCAAGCAGCCAATGCTGACGCCAATGATTTAATTGGCAACAAGCGACATTCGTTTGAACAAAAACTCACCATTGCTCAGTTAATCAAAGCGTATGATTACCCTATGGTATTGAATTTTTGCCTAACGGCGCAAAATATCGATGGCATTGATGAGGTGTTACAACTCAGTCATGATCTCAAGGGCGATTTTGTAGAATTAGCCACGGTGCAATACTATGGCTGGGCGCATTTGAACCGCGATCACTTACTGCCTACCAAACAACAACTTGAAATTGCAGAGAACAGGGTCAATACTTGGCGTAAGCAACAAACCAATGGACCAAAATTTATCTTTGTTACACCAGACTATTTTGAAACTCGCCCCAAAGCATGTATGAATGGCTGGGCATCGACCTTTCTGACGGTGGCGCCTGACGGTTCAGCACTGCCGTGTCATTCGGCCAAGATCCTGCCCTTGGACTTTCCCAATGTAAAAGACAAGTCTCTGCACGACATTTGGCACGGCGATTTTTCATTCAACAAATTCCGAGGTACGGATTGGTTACCGTCACCTTGTCGTGATTGTGATGAAAAAGACAAAGATTTCGGTGGTTGTCGTTGCCAAGCTTTCATGTTGACGGGCGATATGCACAATACAGATCCCGTATGTGACAAGTCCCCAAATCACCATGTCATACAGTCTATTATCAACGACCGAAACCCGGTGACACAACCACTGTATTATCGCGATCCTAAAACTGACATTCCCATCGCTTTGCTTGAGGATAACGAATGAGTCAAACCAGTACCACACATACGTTTGCTACTGGTTTAACTTGGACAGATGTCCCTGGTGATGATTGCGTCGCATTATTCATCATTCCAACGCCTACGATCGATGATTCAGGCATTGCCCATATATGTGAACATCTGGTATTCCGTTATTCACAGTACTACCCTGAACCCCATAACTTATTTGCGCTAACTGCACTGACACCTTGTGAAATTAATGCTAGTAGCCAAAATAACGAAACACTTTTTTTTGTCACCGCACCAGATAAGGCGAGCTTAAAACACCTCGTGCGCTTTATTTATGCCGGTTTGCAGTGTATTACCTACAATGAGAAAGATATTGAGTTAGAACGCGATGGGGTGATTTTTCAAGAATTATCGTTTTACGAACACCAGCCTCATTACCAGCGTATGATCAAAATGTGGCGAGATGATGCGCGCTTACACAAATATTATCACTGGGGTGGCTACTCCGACACCATCAATCAAGTGTCCTTAATAGACATCATTGCATATAAAAAACAGTTTTACTCAGCAGAAAATATCCATTGTTTGAGTACAGGGTTAGATGCCTCTTTTTGGGAAGATACAACAGCTATGATCCCCAGTATTGATGAACAAGTGCAATTTGCTCAACGTAAAACGGTGACCGCCGAGCGTTATTCACTTGATGATATCTATTATCCTAAGTCTTTTACTTTTGCTAAAAGTGAGGACTTAGTGAGTTCTTGGTGGTTAGCTGCTGATTTACATGCTTTTTGTATCGCCCATGAAGATATTTGGCAACGTCGCTTTAGCGACCTCATGATAGAGCCATACTTAAACCAGAACAAAAAGTTTGCAATTCGAATTACGCAATCTGACTGGCAGGAAGTTGGGACTTACTTACACGATTTTATTCGTGAACATTGGTCGTATGATATGCAAGCCGAAAATCTTGACCATAAATTTCCACCTAGCATAAAAAAACTACTGCGCTGCAAAGAAAGCGATGAACCACAGCAATTATCATTTTCGAGAACGATGGCGCCATATCAAGTGCTACAGACTCAGCCAAATTCTACTAGAATGGGTAAATTGCCTGGTACCAGACCCATCACTCTACCTCATTACACAAAGCCTGCAACAACAGCCAATATCGTGCATGACATCTCCTGCACCACGGATATCCGACATGCCTCTTGCCCCAAACATATTGAGGCTTTGTACCACCGTGCCATTACCATGCAACATGATTTTACAGAGCGTATGTATTGTGAAACCGAGCAATGGATAGCTTTGTTACCCATCTCGCCGGATGGCCTCAATACCAAATTATTGTCAAGTGTACCCTGGGAGCCCAGGATTTCCGGAGATTGTTATGCCATGGGATATTTTGTCAAAGAAAACCAATGCTATCTTTGGGCAGTCTCAGACAAGTGCATCAGCACTCGACAAGCATGGATCGACACTATCTTTGAGCATGCATAAATCTTTTGTTCACCTTTTGCGTATAATCAGCGCATAATACTTTTTTTTTCATCGACAATGCGTTATGCAAAACTCTCTACTGCTTTGGCTATACCAATATCTCAAACCACACAAAGGTCGCATTGTCGTGGCCATGGTGGCCTTGCTAATCAGTGCCAGTGCATGGTTGGTACTTGGACAAGGCATTAAATATGTTATCGATGAAGGATTTGCCGCCAACGATCCCAACGTACTCAATCGCTTACTGCTAGCTGTCTTAGGAATTGCACTGGTAGGGTGTATTGCCACTTATTTCCGTTTTTACAACATGATCTGGTTGGGCGAGCGTGTCAGCGCCAATATCCGCGCGGCACTTTATCAACACATGCTGTACTTGGACATGGCATTTTATAATGAACATCGTACCGGTGAAGTCATCTCGCGTTTTACCAGTGATACAACGCTATTGCAGAGTGTAATTGGCATGGGACTATCAATGGCCATCCGTGCCTGTGTGACTCTAATCGGTGCAGTCCTACTAATGTTTTTTACCTCCGCAAAATTAACATTATTGGTCTTAATTACCATTCCCATTATTCTACTCCCTATTAAATTAGTGGGTAGAAGAGTACGGCACTTTGCCCAAAAAACCCAAGATGATGTAGCAGGCATGAGCGCGCATATCGATCAATCTTTGCACGGTATCCACACCATCCAAGCTTACAATAACGAAGCCAAGGACATTGCAGACTTACACGATAAAATCGAAACGGTTATGCATACCTCAGCTAAACGCATTCACTATCGCGCTTTATTAGTGGTCAGCATTATGGGGGTAGCCATTTTTGCTGTGGTCGTAGTGGCTTGGTTAGGCGCGACATCCGTCATGTCTGGTATGATTTCAGCAGGCTCTTTAAGTGCGTTTATTTTTTATGCTGTCTTGGCAGGTGGTGCCGTCGCTACCATCAGTGAAGTGATCGGTGAAATCCAAAAAGCTAAAGGTGCATCCCAACGCATACGAGACTTACTTGCCACGCCTATTCCTAAGCAAAATCAGCATGTGTTAGAGACACTCCCATCGCGCTCGGTACACTCAGACACGTCCTCTGACACGCAAGCAGTAGTGCGTTTAGAACACCTTTCTTTTACCTATCCTAATACGCGTAAAACGGTATTAAATGAGGTATCTTTTGACCTCTTCAAACACCAAAAAATTGCATTAGTAGGACCATCTGGTGCTGGCAAATCCACCTTGTTTGATTTGTTACTCGGGTTTTATACACCCCAGCAAGGCCACATTTTACTCAACGGTCAACCAACGCATAGTATGAACTTACAAGATATCCGCAGTTGGTTTGCACTGGTTCCTCAAGAGCCGGTTATGTTTGCCACCGATGTCGCCAACAACATTGCCTATGGTGACCAGCATGCCAGCCAAGTGCGCATTGAAGCGGCGGCAAAGATGGCGCATGCACATGACTTTATCACTGAACTAGAACAAGGCTACGCCACATTAGTGGGTGAGCGCGGTGTCAAACTCTCCGGCGGTCAAAAACAACGCATCGCGATTGCGCGCGCAATGCTGGCAAACCGTCCCATATTATTACTTGATGAAGCTACCAGTGCCCTGGATGCCAGCAGTGAAAAAAGCATCCAGGAGGCACTGGCTAATCTCATGGAAAATCGCACCAGTATTGTGATTGCACATCGGCTGGCGACGGTGCAAGATGCGGATCTGATTATTGTCATGGACCAAGGTCAGATCATTGCACAAGGACGCCATGAAACCTTATTAGACACGTGCCCTCTCTATCGTGAATTAGCTGAGTTACAATTTATCCACTAAGGCTTAGATGCTTTTAGCACCAACCCAATCCCACCAAGGATACTGATACTGGCGAGTACAAACATGGTTGTTAATGATTCATCCAGTAGCACGATGCCACCTACTGTGGCGATCACCGGTACGGCTAATTGAAGAGTAGCTGCTTGTGTACCGGGTATGCTAGGTAAAACCCCATACCAAACCGCATAGCCAAGACCCGATGCCAAGGCTCCGGACAGAACGGCATACCACAAACCCAACGCATCAACTTGGAAGTGAGTAAGCCATAAAACCGACAATACAAGGGTTAATGGAATACTGCGCACAAAGTTACCGCAGGTCATGAGCAGTGGTTGACTAACGCCTTTACCTAAAATGGAATATACCCCCCACGCTACTCCCGCTATGGCCATTAGACATGCACTCAATACATCAGGATTACTTGCAGAGGGCAAAAAGAGCAGTAACAGCCCTACTATCGCCAAACTAAACCCCAACCACTGCCAGCGAGTAAAGCGTTGTCCTTGTGCAAAACTTATACTCAGCATAGCGACTTGTACCATACCGAACAAAATCAACGCACCGGTGGCAGCCGTCAATTCAATGTAGGCGAGTGAAAATGCTGCAGCATACACAAATAAGGCGATCGAGCCTGACCAACTGCCCTGAGCGAAAAAAGTCTTAGTAGACGTACCTTTGACTGAAAAAAGTACAATGATACTGAGCATAAATGCGGCAGAAACCAAGCGGACGGTTGTGAACGAGGCGGGATCAATATCAGTTTCATGTAAGGCTAGTCGGCATAACACCGAATTAGCAGCAAAGGCGATTAATGCAATGATACTCATTATCACGACTTTCATTTGACGTCCCTTTAAGCGTGTTTTTTATATTTGTAAAGCTTTGTTACAAACTTGTAAATACAATTCCAGTCTTAGACCTGACCTTTTGATTTGCTTTTCGTTATCATTATTGGGTTAAAACATGGAGAATATGTATGAAAGTGCCTTTTTCGTTATCAACATTGGCGTTAGCCATGTCGTTGAATATAACAGTAACTGTACCCACTGTACTGGCTGAACAAACACACAGCTTTGATGCCCATCAAACAAAATTAACTTATGCGTGGGTTAATAAAGACGAGCCTGCGACACCTGCTAAGCCCCAACCTGCTAATAAACAACAAGCAGCAGAAGCCAAAGATGGCGACGCAGAAGACACGGATAAAGAGAAAGAGGAAGCAAAAGAAAAAACCCTAGAGGATATTGTCAAAGACATGGAGCATATCCCTGGCTATGTGGATATTTATCAAGATCCCAAAACTGGCTCTGCCAAATTAGTGCTAGATGCTGAACAGCTCAATACCCCCATTCTATACTTTGCCAAAACAGTAAACGGCGTGGTCGATGCTGGGCACTTTCGCGGTGCTTACCGCAGTGAAAAGCTCATTGAATTTCGTCAATACTTCGATCGCTTAGATGTGATTGGTATTTCGGATTACTATCAATTTGACGAAGACAATGCCCTGAGCCGCGCAGCAAATGCAAACCGCTCTGAAGCACTGCTAGTTTCAACCAAAGTGGAGTTTGATAAAGATGGTAAGCTTGTGGTGGATTTAGGTAAATTAGTGCTCAACGAAAACATTCATCGCATTGCACCTATGCCATCACGCGACCCCAAACGTGACAAAAATCGCTTCAAACCAGGTAAATTGTCAAAAGACAAAACCCGATTTAACCGTTTTGATAATTTCCCAGAGAATACCCACGTAGTAGTCGATTACGTGTATGAAAATATGACACCGCGCAACTTTGGTACGGGTGGCAACGTCGACCCTCGTTTTACCACCATCTCGTTACAACATGCGTTTGTCAAACTGCCTGATAATAACTTCGTCCCGCGTGCCGATGATGCTCGTGTCGGTTACTTTGGTACGTACAAAGAGGTGCAGACCTCACCGAGCACCACGCCATATCAAGATTTCATCACGCGCTGGCATTTGGAGAAAAAAGAACCAACGGCTGCGGTGTCTGACCCTGTGCAACCGATTGTTTGGTGGATTGAAAACACGACTCCAGAAGAATGGCGTGAAACGGTTAAAGAAGGCGTGTTAGCATGGAATTCGGCTTTTGAAAAAGCAGGGATCAGCAACGCCTTGGAAGTACGCGTACAGCCTGACGATGCTGATTGGACAGCGGATGATGTGCGCTACAATGTCCTGCGCTGGACGAGCTCACCTCGCCCTCCGTTCGGCGGTTACGGTCCTAGCTTAGCCAACCCCATTACCGGTGAAATCATCGGCGCTGACATCATGCTTGAGTTTGTGTTTATGAGCAACCGTTGGTTATACGACGGCATGTTTACGCAAGGCACTATGTTGGATATTGAACAAGACATGCAAGCCCTGGCAGATGACCATGCCCACCACGGTGAAAAGTTATTCTGCTCAAAAGGCTTTGATATCAGTGCCGGCATTGCCTTAGGCAACCTTATTGGGGCTGATGGCACTTCTGATTTTTATGATTTAGACAAAAACGAAATCATGCGTCAAGGTCTATTGCATCTGATCCTGCACGAAGTGGGTCATACCTTAGGCCTGAACCACAATATGAAAGCATCTACGCGTTACTCAGTGGAAGATGTGCATAATCCAGAGATTACGCAAGGTGCGATCACTGCATCTGTGATGGACTATGCGCCAATCAACTTAGCACCTATCGGTGAGGCACAAGGTGATTATTATGACTATGCACCAGGTGCTTATGATGATTGGGCCATTTACTATGGTTACTCACAAGGGCTGGACGATCCTGAAGCAGAAGCACAACGTCTAGAGGCTATATTGGCCAAATCGACACAACCAGAATTAATTTTTGGTAACGATGCTGATGATATGCGTGCGCCAGGACGCCACATTGATCCGTTCGTGATGATTGGCGATATGTCTAGCGATGCAGTCACCTATGCCGAACAATACATCGAACGGATGCACGATGTAGCTGGCAAGCTCAAAGACCGCGTTTTACAACCTGGTGAGAGTCATCAAGACTTGTTGGTCGCTGCTAATATTATTGCCGGTAACATGCGCACACAAACCGGCGTGATGTCGCGTTACATCGGTGGTGTCCATATTAACCGTGCAGTAGTGGGTCAAGAGGGCTATGACGTTCCTTATACGCCTGTACCGGAAACCAAGCAAAAACAAGCCATGCAGGCACTGAGCAAGTACTTATTTGCACCTGATGCGATTGAAGATATGGAGCCGCTATATGCCTTCTTGCAACGTCAACGTCGCGGATTTACCAATTATGGTCGTAATGAAGATCCCAAAGTGCATGACATGCTATTAAATATGCAAAAACGCGTGTTTGATCATCTCTTGCACCCTGCTGTGCAAAAACGGATCACCGACAGCACAACTTATGGTAATACCTACCCATTGCATGAAGTGATGGCAGATTTAACTGCTGCTGTCTTTGCGGACGATATGCGCGGCTCGGTCAATACCTACCGCCAGCATTTACAAGTGGAATATGTGAATCGCTTGATTGCAATGTCAGGTCTAGAAAAAGCCAGTCGCCACGATAGCATCGCACAAGCAACTGCGTTGTATACATTGCAGCAATTGGATGAAACGCTGTCTACGCGTCGGGGTGATACACCGACGAAAATCCATCGTACCCACTTAAAAGACCGCATTGCGCGTGCCTTTCATAAAAGCAAAAGCTAAGCGCTAGTTGCGAATAAAAAACATCCCCAGATGAGCTACTCACTGGGGATGTTTTGTTCACCAGTTTGTTTTTTAGTTATGGGGCAGTATGTTGCCTACTGATTATCCACTATTTGTTTAATGATGGCCGTAGTGGAAACACCTTCTTCAAAATGTAGCACGTTGACTTTTCCACCGTTAGCGATAACTTCGGCACCACCGGCGATATCTTCGACTTTATAATCGCCACCTTTAACCAGTATATCAGGCAAAATATTGGCAATTAGTGACTGTGGTGTATCTTCACTAAACGGCACGACAAAATCCACAGCACCCAATCCAGCTAACACTGCCATTCGTCTAGCGACATTGTTAACTGGTCGCCCTTCTCCTTTTAAGCGTGTGACAGACGCATCATCGTTCACAGCGACAATTAAACGATCACCTAATTGAGCGGCCGCTTGTAAATATGACACGTGTCCGGCATGCAAGATATCAAAACACCCATTGGTCATGACAATCGTTTGACCTTGTTGTTGTAATCTCCGAACTGTTTGCTCCAACTGTTCGACATTCATAACGCCAGCGTCCTCATGCTCCTTGGCTTGTAATGACAAGGCGAGTTCAGTAGGAGTAACACTGGAAGTCCCTAATTTACCTACCACGATACTCGCAGCATGATTGGCCAGAACACAAGCCTCTGGTAATGGGAGTCCCGCGGCAACGGAAGCGGCCAATGTCGCAACGACAGTATCACCGGCCCCAGTGACGTCATACACTTCACGAGCTTGAGCTGGTAAATGATAAGTTGGCTCATCGGTAAACAGACTCATCCCCTGCTCAGAGCGCGTTAATAACAACGCGTCTAATTCAATCGCTTCGCGTAACGCAAGCGCTTTGTCGGCTAATTCTGCTTCCCTCTCAAAGTCCCCTTGTACCACTTTAAATTCATCCAGATTTGGGGTGATGACAGTAGCGCCTGTGTAGCGAGTAAAGTCGGCGCCTTTAGGATCAATGATCACGGGTACACCGCAATGCTTAGCTAATTGAATCAATGTTTGAGGGTCCGATAAAGTGCCTTTGGCATAGTCAGATAACACCAATACATCCACCTCAGAAATGACTGAGCGCACCGCTTCAACTAGGCCCGATTTATCAATATTGGCAAACGATTCTTCAAAATCTAAACGCAGTAACTGTTGGTTACGACTCATGACTCGCAATTTTGTAATGGTATCCATGCCATCAACATAATCAAAGCGACAGGTCACGTTGTGCGCGTCGAGCGCGGTTGCCAATATATTAGCGCCTTCATCAGCCACACCTGATTGCGCACCACACAAACCAATGATCGTAACGTTTGCACCTAATGCCGCGGCGTTGATCGCAACGTTTGCAGCGCCGCCAGGGCGATCCTCGGTAGTATTAACCTTTACAACTGGTACTGGGGCTTCGGGTGAAATCCGTGAAGTTGCACCAGAAAAGTAACGGTCGAGCATCAAATCGCCCACAATTAACATTCGGGATTGAGAAAAATCAGGTAAGGTCATAGACTTGGTACTATTCATTTTTTTGTGCAGTATAACATTCACCATGTCCAGTTGCGATCCCTCACTCACTTGCTGGTACGTTTATCTCATTGAGAATAGGCTCGGACACTGGTACTGTGGTGTCACAACGAATATCGAACGTCGATTTGCAGAACATTGCGCCGATGGGCCATTAACAGCTAAAGCACTTAAAGGTAAAGGACCGCTTCGACTTGTCCATGTCGTGACCACCCTTAACAAGCGCACCGCATTGCAACTTGAATACTGGGTCAAACGACAAAGTAAAGCGGGCAAACGAGCATGGGTCACAGATAGTGCGCGTTGTCCGTTCGCGCATCACGTTTATACCGGGATGAAATTTCCATACATTTTGCGCTAACGTCTAATAAAGTGTGAGTCTATGAACACAAATAACCAATTAACAGCACAACACCAAGCCTATCTTGAGTTCGCATCAACGCATTCAAAATTTGTTGCAGACATCTTACAGCGTTACCCACAAGCATTGACCCTACTTACAGAAATGGGATTATCCCAACCACTTCCACCTGAGAAGAATTTGAGCGAGAACCTAGCTACACAAATAGAACAGTGTAGCAATGAAACTGAACAGCTAGCCGTTCTACGTCAATTTCGACATCTTCACATGACACACATTACGATACGCGACTACAATGCTTTACAACCCATTGAGGCCTCGTTGGAACAAGTGACTGCACTTGCTAATGTGCTTATTCGCCAAGCCTATGCATGCGCTTACTCACATTTTGCTAAACGTTATGGAACCCCCATGGGTGAACATGGTCCTCAACATTTGTACATGTTAGGCATGGGTAAACTTGGTGGCGGTGAACTGAACTTTTCTTCTGATATTGACCTGATTTTTACCTACCCTGCTTCAGGTGAGTTTTCAGAAAGACGTAAACCCCTTGAATACCAAGAGTTTTTTATCAAAGTTGCGCAGAAAACGATCTATTTACTTGATAGCAACACAGTCGATGGACAAGTGTTTAGAGTCGACATGCGGTTGCGACCATTTGGCGATAGTGGTCCCTTAGTATTGCCATTCTCAGCCATCGAAGACTACTACCAGCAACAAGGACGCAGCTGGGAGCGTTTTGCCATGCTCAAAGCACGGATCATTAACCCTGCCGATGCGTACAGTATTGAATTAGCAAAAATTCTCAGGCCATTTATCTATCGTCGTTATGTAGATTTTAGTGTAATCGAAGCATTGCGTGATTTAAAACTCAAAATCGTGCAAGAAAACCGACGGCTACAGCGCAAAGATAATATCAAGTTGGGTAGCGGTGGGATCCGAGAGGTTGAGTTTTTAGCACAAAGTTTTCAACTTATCTATGGCGGTCGCGTCAAAGCACTCCAGTCACCATCGTTATTTAATGCACTGGCAGTGATCAGCGCCGAAGGTTTTATGCCAACAGAAGATGTTGAGGCGATCAAGCAGGCATATCTGGTGCTGCGCAAAGTGGAGCACTGCTTGCAACAATACAACAATGCCCAAACCCAAACATTGCCCTCCCAGGCATTGCCACAGGCGGCACTGCTTGCAGTGTGTGGCCCGTTATATAACTGCACGGATTACTTACAACTTCAGGCATTTATCGCTGCACAGATGACCGTAGTGAAACGCGCATTTACTGCGCTCATCCGCAACGAAGAGGATGAACTAGACCAGGTAGAATCAGAGCAGGTATGGCAAGACCTATGGCGCGTTACGCAAGCCCCTGCAGACTTACACATGACTCTGCAACAAGCGTCACCTCATACGGAGTTACCCCAAGCGTTTTTTGATGCCCTGCATACTTTGCAAACCCAACGACAGCAATGGCCACTCGGCGACCGCGGTGAAGCAATTCTCAACAAACTCATGCCGTTATTTTTAGCCGATATTGCCAGTGATTTCCCTGAATATAGCCATGCGTGTTTAGATGCCTTAGGACAAATTATTACGGCCGTGTCGTCGCGTACAACTTACCTAGAGCTCATGTATGAAAACGCACAAGTACGGCAACAACTATTGCGATTCTGCGGGATCAGTGATTGGGTAATACAACGTATTTTGGCCTATCCAGTACTGCTTGATGAGTTGATTCATCCTCAGTATGTGCAACGAACACAGCACGATATTCACACTTGGCGGAACGAATTTGAACACGAGCTACAACAAGCTTTACTGCGTGTTGAACCCGATGATCACGAGCTCCAAATTCACACCCTAAGACAGTACAAACTCGCTCAACATTTTCGTATTGCTGCCGCAGATATTTTAGATTATCTCCCCATCGCACAAGTTAGCGACAAACTAACGTTATTGGCAGAAACTATCCTCACGCAAGTCGTGCAGCACGCTTGGGAACAAATCACAGCCAAGTTTGGTTGCCCCCCTAATACGTCAGCTCAAAATATGGGCTTAGGTATTATTGGTTATGGCAAGCTAGGGGGTTGGGAATTAAGTTACTCTTCGGATTTGGATATTGTGGTGGTACACAATCAATCACCACAAGGTCAAACTGACGGTAACAAATCCATCTCGACAACTGAGTTTTACGTCAAATTAGTCCAGCGCATTATGCATTTGTGTACGACTGCGACGTTACTCGGTGATTTGTATGAAGTCGATCTGCGCTTGCGTCCATCGGGTAACTCTGGATTGCTAGTGACGCATATTACTACCTATCGAGACTATTTGGCTAATGATGCATGGACATGGGAGTTACAAGCTTTAGTTAGAACCAGAATGATTTTCGGTGCCGCTGATATCCAAAACGAATTTAAGTATATTCGCACTTCACAACTAACCCAGAAACGCCAGCTCACTGAGTTACGCCAAGAGATTGTCAATATGCGCGATAAAATGCGCACTCATCTTGGTGAAAAAGATAAAGGTGCACTCGCTGATATCGAATTTTTAACGCAATATTGGTGCTTGGCCTATAGCTCTCAATGCCCTGAGCTGATCGCCTACAGTGATAACTTGCGACAACTTGCTGCGCTGGGTAAAGCTGGCCTGATTACTCCGAGCAACGAGCAGTTATTAACTGAGAGTTATTTGACATTACGCCATCATCAACATCATAAAAACTTACAACGTGCAACCGTACATTCGCCGAAAAAAATAGCAGATATTGCACAGCGCGTTCACTCTCTTTGGCAGCGCATATTGTTGGACGGAGCAGACTGATGTGGCGCTGAGGATATTTTGCGTACAGGCTTATTGATAGAAGCTAGGTTCTCCATCGGGCCTAGTTTTATAGCGTTTATGCATCCACAAATAACTTTCCGGTTGTTCTAGCACCATACGTTCAATCTGCTGATTCATTTCCGTCAATGCCTGTGTTTCTTCTTTTTCTGCAAAATCCGGCATAGGTGGATAAAATTTCAATTTGTATCCGGTTGCTGTGTATTGGGTACTCAACATTAAAGGAATACAGTCCGCGCGTTTGGCAAACATTATACAAGCAGTCAGAGTTGCTGTTTTTTCTACACCAAAAAACGGTACGAAGATGCTGCCACGTTTACCATAATCCTGGTCCGGTAAGTAAATACACAACTCGCCTTCGTTTAGCGCCTCGATTAACGAACGAGAACTGCGTTTATCAATTAAATATTTATTCGACCGGACGCGTCCTTTGTACTGCACGTAATCCATCAACTTATTGTTGTGTGGACGGTAAAATGCCACGCACGGATGATACAAACCCAACAACCGCAAACTGACCTCTGCATTCATGTTATGAATCGCCATCGTGAACGCGCCCTTACCTTGCTCCAAGATGGCTTGTAAGTGCTCTACCCCTTCAATTTCTAATAATGAACGCAAGCGCCATGTTGGCCACCACCATCCCATCCCGGTTTCAAACAAAGCCATACCCGCTACTTCTATATTTTTTTGTACGAGGGTCGCTTGTTCATCGGCTGGCATATCGGGGAAGGCTAATGC
>JBEVCF010000090.1:0-43912 GCA_040514355.1 Glaciecola sp. | reverse complement strand
ATCAACTCCTGGTTCACCTGGAAAGGTCGGAAGATCTTGACCCGTTTTTTGGCTAATTTGCTCAGTAAAAAAGCATTCACTTTAGCTAAACGTCTTAGTACCGATAAAGGTAAAAGCGTGACGGTAAACAACAAAATTAAACCCACCCAAACGAGCCAGTATTGTGGCAAGAGAAAACGCCAGGAAAATTGAGGCTGTGTGACTTTTTGCATAGGGATAATGAGCGTGAACTTTTATTGCATTATATCAAACTTTTATCCAAAGTAAGCATTGATATAAAAATGGAGCATTTTTCAATCAATTCACCAATTTATGCTATAAATACATAATTGACTAAGAAATGACTAACTCATGAGCGAATCGTTATACCACAAATTACTCAACGCTACTGCTAGTGGTATCATCCAAGTCAATCTTGACAGTCAAATTATGTATGTCAACAGTGCAATCAATACCTTATTTGGTTATGCCGATGAGGAATTGATCGGCCAATCTCTTTCTGTGTTACTACCAAGCTCCATCATGCAAGACCAAAGAGGCTGGGTGAGAACGTTTATTCAGGCCAATGAATCTAGGCCTATGGGTCATGGCAATGTATTTCAAGCTAAACATAAAGCAGGCCATACTTTCTCGATCACTATTTCTTTACAAACCGTCACCATTGATGACGAACAAAGTGTCATAGCAACGATTTTAGAATCATCCAAATTAGCTGAAACCGAAAGCGGACTTAGTCGCGAAAAAAGCTACAGTCGCCTGATTTCACTCGTATCTGAAAAAACAGATAATGCTGTGTTTATCACCGATAAAACACTCAACACACTGTGGTGTAACTCCGCAGCTGTCGGACAATGTGGGTATCCTGAAGATGTCATTTTAGGTCAAAATCCGTGTTTTCGATTTGACGAAAAATGTAACACAATGGAATACCGTCGACTGATGCATGCGCTTACCAATCGCACTATTTACAATGGAGAATTCCTGATCCAACGACCTGATCATTCGATGTTGTGGGTCAAACTGAATTGTCAACCGGTGTTTGAAACTGAAGGGTTCGTCGGGTTTATTTTCATCGAGTCTGATATTAGTTCACGTAAATCATTTGAAAATCAACTGCGTGCAAAAAGTAGCTTACAACGCGCTATTTTGGATTCAGCCAAACAAATTATCATCTCGACTAACACCAATGGGATCATTCAAACGTTTAACGAGTTCGCCTCTGACTTACTCGGCTGGCAGTTTTATGAGGTTGTCGCCCAAGGTACATTAAATCTATTTCTCGATCAGGCCGAAATCTCAGCGTTTGCCAAACAGCTCAGTGTGGAGCTCGACCAAACAGTCCCACCCAACTTAGGCGCATTGCACAAAGCAGCGGTAAAAAGTCGCAAAAAAGACCATACCTTTACGTTTTACACCAAACAGAAACGCCCTTGCGCCATCAATTTAACCATGTCAGCGTTGTTTTCGCGAGATGGTACGCTCAATGGGTATTTGTTTATGGGGAAGGATATTACTGACATCCTCGCTCTAGAAAAAACTACAAAAGAACAAGAGGTTACACTTAAAGAAACTTCAAAACTGACCAAATTAGGTGGTTGGGAACTCGATGTGATAGCACAAAAACTGTATTGGTCCGAAGAAGTATATCGGATCCATGAAGTCCCCATTGGCACAGACATAACGGTAGAGGATGCAATCAAGTTTTACGCGCCAGAAGCTAGGCTTGTTATCAATGAAGCAATTGAAAAAGCTTTGGAAGATGGAACTTCTTGGAACCTGCAACTACCCTTTATTACCGCCACTGGCAAACATATTTGGGTGAATGCCATTGGTTTTGTAGAAACAGAAGAGGGCGTGATCACAAAATTAAGAGGTACGTTCCAAGATATCACTGAACTTAAACAAGCCGAAGAAAACGCACTTGAAGCGAGTCGTACGAAAAGCCAATTTTTAGCGAATATGAGTCACGAAATTCGTACACCTATGAATGGTGTCATTGGGATGATTGAATTATTGATGGGTACAAAATTATCTGCGCAACAAAGAAACTATGCTCGCATCGCTCAACAAAGCAGTGAATCATTGTTAAATCTAATTAACGATATCTTAGATTTTTCCAAAATCGAAGCCGGTGAATTAAAGATCCGAAAAGAAACGTTTGAACTCAGTGATTTACTTTCGAGCGTAGAACGAGAATTGCACAATAAAATTACACAAAAAAATCTCAAGCTGATCATTGATAATGAGATTAAGACTCTTGTACACACCGATGCTGCTCGTCTAAAGCAGATCCTATTAAATTTATGTACCAACTCTATTAAATTTACGGAGTCTGGCTATGTCAAAATTACGGCCAAAGCACCTGAACCAGACCTGTTATATTTCACAATATCAGACTCTGGAATTGGGATTAAACCTGAGGACTATCCCAAACTGTTTAGCGAATTTACTCAGCTTGATCAATCTTCTACCAAAAAATACGGCGGTACTGGTTTAGGTCTGGCCATTTCAAAGCAAATTACGCATTTATTAGGTGGAGAAATTGGACTCTCTGACAACGTGCAGCAAGGGGCTGAATTTTGGTTTACCATCGATAACACCGCACACAAAAATCGGGTTGCCAAAAAACAACAATACCATCACGTATTGATAATTGGACAACATCCTCAATTTGGTCACTTACACGATTACTTGTCTAACCAAGCCGAATTTTTTATTCATTTAGCACCTGATTCCAAAACCCTACTGCACGAGTTAAAACAGGATGTGTCGTTTCAATCGTTCATCTTAACCGATTATTGTGATGCTTTTCCGGCTCCAGAAGTGATCAAAATTTGTCAAGATAAAGTGAGTAATAATCCTAGCTATTTCTTTTTATCCGATCACTTTCATACCAAAGATCAGCTGGTACAACAGGGGTTTCATGGTTTCTTCTATGAAGCTGAATATCGCTTCATTGCCAATACGCTAAAAATTGTACAACAGCAACGAACCTCCTCTTCCGTGGTATTTATTTCCAACCATGCGCAACAAACTAAACCCACATTACTACTAGTGGAAGATAATGAGGTCAATCAAACCGTGGCGCAGGAAATACTCAAGGAACTGGGATATCAAGTTGAGGTGGCCCAAAACGGACAAATTGCACTGAAAATGTTGCTGGAGGGAACTGAAAAATATGGCGCTATCTTAATGGACTGCCAGATGCCTGTATTGGACGGCTATGACACGACTCACATCATCCGCACCGAAGAACAATATTCTCATTACCGCAACACCCCCATTATCGCATTGACGGCACATGCTATGGATGGGGATGCCGAAAAATGCCTCTCCTATGGCATGAACAGTTTTATTACCAAACCTGTTAAGAGCTTGGTCTTACAAAATGAATTGGAACGCTGGTTGTTTTAATGCATGCCCCTAGTTAACCTTGTCACTACAAGCAACGTGATATACGTAGAGTATGATTCGACATGAGTTAATACGTTTTATCTATGGATATCAGTTTTTTATCAAACGCTTCTTTGTGTTCTGGCTTGTCATAGTCGTAATGATATTGATTGTGGAAACCAAAACGCAATTTCACCAGTGCATCTTCAATATATAACGTATATCCATCGTGATCAGTATATGCTGTGACCCCTTCTAATTGGTAGCCTAGGGTTTGAGGTTCACCATGTTGTCGAATTTTTTCATAGACACTGAGTAGAAAACGACTTTCCATTTCATTTTTCATCTTTGTTCTCCTATATACACGTTAATTTTATTACGATTTACCTGAGTGTAAAGTTTGCCGATGAGAGTAAAAATAGCGATTTTGGCTCAGATCGCATTGTGGAATGATGCTTTTATATGCAAAACATTTGATCTTTATGATATCCTTTGCCATACTTTTACAACTGGTCAGATGACCGATGAGTTAACTTAAGAGAGAGAATTATGAGTTTACGTACACGTTTGAAAAAAGTATTGCCACCGATTTCACTCACTGAGCAAGAAGCATTGGACGCAGGTGATGTTTGGATTGAGTCATCAATTTACCAAGGCAAACCTGACATGCATGCATTACGTCAGTTACCAACTGGTACGTTAAGTGAAGAAGAACAAGCCTTCTTAGACGGGCCGGTGGTTGAGTTGATAGACATGATCAATGACTTTGAGTTGATGAACGAAAAGCATATCCCCCAGCCAATTATTGATTTTCTCTGCCAGCACAAATTCTTTTCTATGATCATCCCCAAAAAGTTTGGTGGTCTAGAGTTTTCGCCTTATGCTAATTCAACCATTGTTGCAACGATTGCTACCGCGAGTGGTGCGATTGCCGTTACCGTCATGGTACCAAACTCATTGGGTCCAGGTGAACTGCTCATGCACTATGGAACGGAGGCACAACAACAGTACTGGTTGCCGCGCTTAGCAGTTGGCACAGATATTCCCTGTTTTGCATTAACAGGACCAGAAGCGGGTTCTGACGCAGGTTCGATCCCTGATGCGGGTATTGTAACCAAAGGCATGTACAACGGCGAAGAAGTATTGGGTTTATCGGTCTCGTGGGACAAGCGCTATATTACTCTAGCACCTATTGCGACTGTGCTCGGCTTAGCATTCAAAGTTTTCGATCCGGATCAATTACTGGGTGACAAATTAGAACTAGGCATTACCTGTGCATTATTACCCAAGGACCATCCGGGTGTTGAACTCGGTAACCGTCATGACCCAATGGGGGTGCGCTTCTATAACGGTACGACCCGTGGCCATAACGTCTTTATTCCGATGGACTTCATTATTGGGGGTCAGAAAAACATCGGTAAAGGTTGGCAGATGCTGGTCAGCTGTCTCGGTGCTGGTCGTGGTATTTCACTACCAGCCATGGGTGTTGCGTCTGCGCAAGCTGCGTTCAAATCTACTGCGGAATACGCATTCGTGCGTGAGCAGTTTGGTATGCCAGTGGGGCGCTTTGAAGGGATCCAAGAAAAACTCGCAGATATCGCGGGGAAAACATTCTTACAAGAATCTATGCGCGTATTGACCACAGAAGGTTTGAATCAAGGTATCAAGCCTTCTGTTGTTACAGCGATTGCCAAATATCACATGACTGAATTAGGTCGTGATGTCATCAACCAAGCGATGGATATCCAAGCAGGTAAAGCGATCCAACGTGGTCCACAAAATACGCTAGCCAATGGTTACAGCTCCTTACCCATTGCGATTACTGTCGAAGGCGCGAACATTTTAACGCGCAACCTCATGATCTTTGGTCAAGGTGCCATGCGTTGTCATCCCTACTTGCAAGAAATGGTTGAGCTGATCCACTCAGACGATGCGGCAGCGGATAAACCATTTAATAAAGTCATGGGCAAAACCGTGTGGTTCTCGGTGAAAAACGCGTTTAGAAGCCTTAAAAATGCCTACCTACCGTTTGCTCGTTCTGCTGATTCGGAATTTAATGAAGTGAAGGTATACGAGCAACGTTTGAATGCTTTGTCGGCCAAACTCGCACCTCTTGCTGACTTGTCATTGTTAGTATTAGGCGGCGATTTGAAGAAAGCGGAGTTACTCTCTGCGCGTTTGGGCGATGTGATGAGCTACACCTACGGCGCTATGGCAGTGATTCGTCATTACGAGCAACGTGTCAGTAACCGCGAGGAAGCTTTACCGTACTTCAAATATGCAATGGAGTGGTCTTTAGGCCAAGCTGAAAAAGCGATTGTTGAGTTTGTGAATAACTTCCCGAACACACCTACACGAGGCTTGATGCGTCTACTGACCAATACGTATACTAACAGCACGCCTAGCATCAGTGATGAGCTGGTGCGTGAATTGTCGGTCGCTGCGCTACAAAATAGTACGATCAAGGCAGAACTGACACACTTAGTGAAAGTTAAAGCCGGTGATGGCAACGATATCAACGAACAAGCGTTCCTTGCAAAACATGCGGTTCTGCCGATTTTGGGTAAAGTCCAAAAAGCTTTGCGCAAAGCGCCAGTCGTACCGTTTATCTCATTTGAGCATGCGGTGAATGAGCTACACAAAACCGATGCGATTACAGCAGAAGAGCTTGCAGCATTGTTGGATTACAACGAAAAACGCAAACTTGCGGTACGTGTCGATGAGTTCACGTTCGATCTCGAGTTGGTAGGTGTCGATGGTAAACCCTTAGCTGCAGATTTTAATGACGCTGCATAAGTGCCAGTCTTGAGCTTAGACATAAGTGACGTTATGTTTTTGTTCAAGGCATGATCCTTCACCCTCACAAAGACTACTTAAGTAGTCTTTTTTTTGCATTTTCTCAGAGACTAGCGAATAATTCATAGCAGACAAACACATAATAATGAGACCCCTCTTCTATCATGGCTCAGTTGTATTTTTACTATGCTGCAATGAATGCAGGCAAATCCACAGCTCTTTTACAATCTGCCTATAACTACGAAGAACGTGGACTCACCCCTGTGTTGTTTACTGCACAACTGGATAATCGCTATGGAGAAGGCAAAATCAGTTCTCGGATTGGTGTGCAAAAACCGGCATTGACCTTTAATGTCGATAGTAACCTGTATGATACGGTGCAAGTGTTGTTACAAAAACAGGCTGTGGATGCTATTTTTATCGACGAAGCGCAGTTTTTGAGTAAAGAACAGGTATTGCAAGCTATCCATATCGTTGATGATTTACAAATCCCGGTCTTGGCATATGGCCTACGTACCGATTTCTTGGGGGAAACCTTCAGTGGAAGTCAGTACTTGCTCGCTTGGGCAGATAAGCTTACCGAACTCAAAACGATTTGTCATTGTGGACGCAAGGCTAATTTTGTGGTGCGTATTGATGAAAATGGGCATGCTAGTCGGGAGGGAGCACAAGTCGAAGTCGGAGGCAATGAACGCTATGAATCCATGTGCCGCAAACACTTCAAAGACTTAGTCTGGGGCCATTTACCAGTTTAGCCCTCATACTTAGTCGGCTAGAAGGAGGCCTGATAGGGTCAAAGTATTAGTTTGTTCTATAGTTTGACCTAAGCAAACAAAATTGGATTTATATTCGTATTCAATTAGTCTGGTTGCATTCTAACAGGAGTCTCAGTATGGATTTTGCCTATTCAGCGCGCACCCAAGCATACCTCGCGCGGGTTAAAGATTTTATCCGCGAACATATCGACCCAATTGCCGATGATGTCTATCAATTTATGCACGAACACAACGGACATGGCGATTGGCATAACTGGCAACTTCATCCGGAAGTCGAACGACTTAAACTTGTTGCACGAAACCAAGGCCTAGCCAATCTTTTCTTACCGGATGCTCAACTTGGTCAAGGTTTGACGACGCTTGAATATGCCCCGCTTGCCGAAGAAATGGGGCGGTATTTATTTGCTTCTGAGATCTTCAATTGCAACGCACCTGATACAGGCAATATGGAAGTGTTATACCATTTTGGCTCAGATGAACAAAAAACCGAATGGCTGGCACCACTGTTAAAAGGCGATATTCGTTCTGTGTTTGGGATGACTGAACCCGCCGTGGCTTCTAGCGATGCCACGAATATGCAATCTGAAATTAAATTCGACGGCGACAATATTGTTATCAACGGTCACAAATGGTGGTCTACCGGTTTGGGTCATCCCAATGCCAAAGTCATGATTTTTATGGGCTTGTCAAATCCAGAAAACGATCGACATGCCCGTCACTCGATGGTCATAGTGCCGCTTGATACGCCTGGCTTAACCATCAAACGTATGCTCACCGCTTATGGTGATTACGATGCGCCTTATGGGCATGGCGAGGTCACTTTTGAGAATGTAGTCGTACCACGTTCAAACCTTATCATGGGCGAAGGCAAAGGGTTCGCTATCGCTCAAGGCCGTCTCGGCCCAGGTCGTATCCACCATTGTATGCGCTCAATTGGGTGTGCAGAACAAGCATTAAAACTGGGGATTGAACGTGCGCTCTCACGCACCGCATTCGGCAAACCCATCATTGAACTTGGGGGCAACAAAGAACGCATTGCCAAGGCTAGGATGCAAATTGAACAAGCGCGTTTGTTAACCTTACAAGCAGCGTGGAAAATCGATAATTTGGGCGTCAAAAATGCCATGACTGACATTTCAGCAATCAAAGTCGTTGTGCCACAAATGCTTGAAGACGTCGTTGATATGGCCATTCAACTCCACGGTGGTGGTGGTATGTGTAACGACTTCCCATTGGCGCGCTTTATGGCGGGTGCCCGTAGCTTACGTCTCGCGGATGGACCTGATGAAGTCCATATGTCTATGGTTTCTCGCCTCGAACTCAATCAATACCGCTGAGGATGACGATGACCGATAATAGCGCTGTGCTAGATCGTGCTAAAGCTGTGCGAGCAGGTGAAGAACTTCCGCTCGAGACCTTACAACCTTGGCTCGAACACCATTTACATCTGATGGGAACACCCGAGGTCACGCAGTATTCTGGAGGCGCATCCAACTGGACGTATTGTTTGCGCTACCCTGAACAATCCGTTATTTTGCGTCGCGCGCCAGCGGGTACTAAAGCCAAGGGTGCCCATGATATGGGACGCGAATATCATCTCCAACAAGCACTCCAATCAGCCTACCCCCTCGTTCCAGACATGTTAGGTCACTGTGATAATGATGCCGTAATAGGGACTGAGTTTTATGTCATGCAAAAACTCGATGGGATCATTCCACGCAAAAATATGCCGCGTGGATTGAATCTGACTAACGACCAAACCCAAACGCTCTGTTACAACGCCATCAATAGTTTGATCGCCTTGCATCAAGTTGATGTGGAAGCGGCTGGATTGAGTCATATTGCCAAAGGCAAAGGCTATGTCGAGCGTCAAATATCCGGTTGGTGTGGCCGTTATACCAAGGCTAAGACGTGGAATGTGCCCAGTGCAAAAGGCATCATGGCCTGGCTACAAGCGAATATACCACCTGATGAAACGATTTGTATGACCCACAACGATTTTCGGTTTGATAACTTGGTACTCGCCCCCGACGATCCAACGCAAATTATCGGTGTGTTAGATTGGGAGTTGGCGACCTTGGGCGACCCATTGATGGATTTGGGTAATAGTCTAGCATATTGGGTACAAGCAGATGATGACTTCGTTGCACAGGGTACGCGTCGTCAACCCACACATCTTGAGGGGATGTTAACTCGTGCAGAGGTGGTGAAGTACTACGCCCAAAAAACGGGTATGAACGTCTCTAATATGGCCTTTTACGAAGTGTATGGACTATTTCGCTTGGCCGCTATCGTATTACAGATCTACTATCGTTATCACCACAAACAAACGCGCAATCCCGCATTTAAACACTTGTGGTTCTTTACCCAATACTTACTGCATCGCTGCAGAAAAATAATTAAAACAGCAGGATAAAAGGTTGTAGAAGCATATGACAAGACAGAATATTTTGATCACCGGCGCCAGCTCAGGTCTTGGTAAAGGTATGGCTATTGAGTTTGCCAAAATGGGACGAAACTTAGCACTGTGTGCACGTCGCGTAGAGCGCATGGAGTCCTTACGAGACGAATTATTAGCCATTAATCCCGATATCAAAGTCCTGATAAAGCCCTTAGATGTCAATGACTATGATGCAGTATTTGAGGTATTCAAAGCGTTTGAAGCAGAAATGGGCGGACTGGACCGGATTATTGTCAATGCGGGGATGGGTAAAGGTGCATCCATTGGCACTGGCTATTTCTATGCCAATAAGCAAACCGCAGAAACAAATTTTGTGGCGGCACTGGCGCAATGTGAAGCGGCGATGGAAATTTTTCGGGCTAAAAATGACGGTCATTTAGTCACCATCTCATCGATAAGCGCGGTGAGTAGCTATCGTCGTGCGATGACCGTGTATGCCGCTACCAAGGCCGCGTTATCTTCTATGTCAGAAGGGATGCGCATTGACCTGTTGGGTACCGCCATTAAAGTATCTACGGTGCACCCGGGCTTTATTCGCAGTGAAATCAACGAAAAAGTGAAAAAAGTACCGTTTATTGTCGATACCGAAACTGGCTGTAAAGCGATGGTCAAAGCCATTGAAAAAGAAGGCGAGAACTCCTACGTCCCCACTTGGCCGTGGGCGTTTTTGCACTGGTTTTTGCGCATTGCGCCCAAATCCATTTTGAAAAATATGAGCTAAAGGGAGAGCGGATATGGAAGCAACTATTTTCACCCAAATCTTACTCCCATTAAGTCTTGCTACCATCATGTTTGGGATGGGCATGACGCTCACTATGGCAGATTTCAAACGCCTATTAGAAACACCCAAACCCGTTTCTTTAGGGTTATTGGGGCAATTAGTGTGTTTGCCACTGATTGCCTTTGCGTTGGCTTTGATCTTTGACCTTGAGCCACATATCGCCATTGGTTTGATGATTTTGGCGGCCTGCCCGGGTGGGACCTCTTCTAACTTATTGAGTCACATTGGGCGCGCGAATATTGCTTTATCCGTGACGCTCACGGCGATTACGTCCGTCGTGTGCATTGTCTCCACACCATGGTTGATCCGCTTTGCGGTGGATTATTTTTCGGTCACACCAGACGAAGCGTTTTCACTCTTATCGACGTCCTTGAGCCTCTTGGTGATTACACTCATCCCCATTGGGGTTGGGATGTTAGTGAGACGCTTTGCGCTGAATTTTGCGGTGCGCTCAGAGACCTTTTTCAAACATCTCTCGACCATATTTTTGTTTTCGATGATCGCCATTATCGCTTACAAAGAGCGTGAGGTCTTGGCGAACTCCTTCCCTGATATTTTCATTGTCACACTGACGCTGAACTTTCTCGCTACCGCAGTCGGCGTGATTATAGCGCGGGCGGGACGACTCGATGACAAAGACACGCTTACCATTGGCATAGAGGTAGGGACGCAAAATGCCACGATGGCCATATTGATCGCTGTGACCTTCCTCGGTCAATCTGAATATTCAATCGCCGGTGCCGTGTATGGCGTAGGGATGTATATTGGGGCATTTGGGCTTATCTTGTTGCGCAAACGTGATACATTAGGCTTTACTAAAAGAGAGTCGGTTTAATTGCGATAAGGGTGTATCGGTGCGAACCAAATCTATTACGCAGACAAGCTGGGTTGGGTTATGCATTGCTTTATTGCTAGTTTTTGCTGGTATCTCTAATTTGGCCCTGGCGAAAGCCAAAATGCCTGAGCTCATCCCTGGATATACCAAATCCCAGTTTGATTGGTTGGTCAAGCACTCGCTCAAAACGTTTTATACCCCTGGTGCAGCCGTAGCGGTTGTGTATCAAAACAACGTGCTGCACGCCCAAGGTTACGGTGTGCTCTCGCTCGAAACCGAACAACGCGTCACGCCCCAGACCTATTTTCGTATTGCGTCTTTGAGTAAGGCCTTCACTGCCACTAGCATTGCCCTATTAGTGCGAGACGGCAAGCTCGATTGGGATACCAAAGTACGTGATATTTTACCCGAGTTTACGCTCTATTCTGAGTGGGTCAGCCAATCCTTTACGATCACGGATTTGTTAACGCATCGCAGCGGCCTTGCGGCTGGCGCCGGTGATAGTATGCTATGGCCCGCGCCTTCTGGTTTTACCCAGACCGAGCTAATTCATAACCTGCGTTATCTCACCCCCAAATTTTCCTACCAAGAATACGGTTATTCTAACGTCATGTATTTGGTCGCGGCCGAGATCGTCGCCAAAATTTCAGGTCAACCATGGGCAGTATTTGTTGATGAACACATTATGCGCGCTTTTGACATTGATTGTTTTGCTGGAGATGTCCCCGAACATGTACTTAACCATACCGCCCTACCCCATGGCCACAATGATGAGCGAGGTATTTATCTGATCCCGCGTAACGCCGTGAGTGAGCAAGCCGTCCTAGCTGGACCCGCGGGCGGTGTGGTGTGCAGTCTTAATGGTATGATCCGCTGGATGCAATTATGGCTCGGTGCGGATGACGATACTAATACTACTGCATTTTTAAGCCCAGAACTACGTGCGTTTATGTGGGAGGAGCAAACAACCATGCCCGTGTACCCTCGTGCCAAACAAATGAATGATACAACCTTCAAAACCTATGGTTTGGGTTGGCGCAAAGAAGATGTCAATGATGTCGAAATGATTTCGCACACCGGTACGCTATCTGGTTTTCAAGCCTACATTGCGCTTTTACCGGAACAAGACTTAGGCGTTGTGGTACTCAATAATGGCTCAAACTACGGGGTGCGCAGTAGTATTGTCCAGTCCGTTATTAAGGCCTTTATCCCTGGACAGCCAAAAATAGATTGGATTGCCTACCTAGTCCAAGCGCAAAAAGAAGCGGAGCAACGCTATCTCAAACGCACCTACCCTTTGCCTCAGGGTTCGGGCAAAATGACATTTTCCAATGCACAATATGCAGGTACATATCGCGATCAGTGGTTTGGCAAAATAACGCTAGAAATTACTGAAAATAAAACGCTACGGCTTTATACTGAAAAAATGCCGATGTTGACAGGCACTTTGGAAGCGTTTGAAGGGAATACTTGGGTCGTGCGTTGGGACAATCAAAACGCAGCCAAAGATGCCTTTTTATATTTTGAAAGCAATACCAGCAAAACCAGGATCACACGCTTTACTATGCACCCTTTTCAACATCGCATAAAGGACGACCATGCCTACCGCGACATGGTTTTTGAAAAAGTAATTACGCCATAAGGTCATTTACACCCCCTATGCACGGATGCAATCACTTCTCCATCCATACCCTTAGTGGTCGTTGTCATCAACGCCTCGTATCGTTTTCTTTGGTACATAAAATATGGGGAATGTGTCTGAGTTTAGTCATAGGGTTTGGCTTATCCATTACCAGTGCCCAAGCTCAAGAACCAGACACGACACCGGCACCGGTAGTTAATTTTGCCCAAGTGCCGGCACTGCCCAGTTCCACCCAGAACAACATTGCATTAGCTATCAGTCGTTTAGCGGGCTATTCCGATTGTGCCGCTGTGACCCCACTAAACCAAAAGCAATTACAAAGCTCAATCGGTCGTTCAATTTTACGCAGTTTACATGCAGATGCTTTTTTTGGAGCCCAAATTATTGCTTTGACCGTGAATGAGACCCAAAACTGTCACGTCTGGGATCTACAGTTGAACCTTGGTCAACGCGCCAGTATCGCCTCTATTACACTGCCCAAAGCATTACTCAACACCCAAGACAAACCGTTAACACAACGTGTCGAACGTTTTTTAACACAACAGCACCAGCCCTTTTCTCAAGTCGAGTATCAGGCGTTTCTCGATGACATCTATACTTTGGCGATTGCACACGGATATTTTGACATAGTCTTAGGGGACTCACGTGTGATAGTCAGTGAAGATGGATACACCGTAGACATTGACATTGACATGACCTTGGGAGCACGTTATGTGGTTGGCGAGTTAAATATCAACCACGGCAGTATTGATACTAATCTGATTAAAGATTTAATCCATTTCGCACCCAGTGACGATTATCACATCTCACTTCTCAATACCCTGCGACAAGATCTACAACGCAGTGCGTACTTCGAACAAGTGAGCGTACAACCAGACGTGCCCAAACGGGACTTACAACTCAAACGCGTACCGATCTCGATTACCGTAACAGAAAAATTCAAGCATTATGTTGATTTTGGTATCGGCGTGACGACCGATGATGGACCGCGCACTAGCGTTAGCTGGACGCGTCCCAGGATCAATGATGCCGGACACAGTATTCACAGCAATGCACTACTATCTGCACCCGAATCACACATAACAATGCGTTACAAAATTCCATTCGAGGATGTCAATCGCGATTACTTCAGTGTTAACACTGGCTTACAATATCGCGACCGCAATAATGAACAACGTTTTACTGCCACAGTGGGTGCACAGCGCTTTTTTAAATTTGGTCCCGAAGACTGGCAACACAACATATTTACTCGTATCGAGTACAATGAATCTAAATCTCAAGCTAGCGCACGTCAGTACTCCCAATTGTTGTTTTTTGGGTTCAGCTCTACGCGTATAAAAAGCGATGCGCCTTTGTATCCCACAATGGGACAACGGCAAACCATCACCTTTGAGACCACACAGGATAGTGTGTTAAGTGATTTTACTTTGTATCAAATCCACGCCAAGGCTAAGTGGCTCAAGCCAATATTCACGCGCAGTGATAGCCACGTGGTCGCATGGTTAAGCACCCTTGAAGGAGGTTACACGCATACTGATACGTTTTCTGACATGCCCTTGTCACAACGTTTTTTTGCTGGTGGTGACCAAAGTGTGCGCGGGTTTGGTTTTGAAAGTCTCACACCAGAGAGTCCCATTGGCGAACGCGGGGCAGATACTTTTGTATCTTCGCAACAAGAATGGTTTAGTCCCGTCGCTACAACCTGGGCCGCTGCGGTTTTTGTCGATGCAGTATATGCTCAGCAAGACAATTTTGAGTTTACTGCAAAAAGTGCTGGCATAGGTGCTCATTGGCGCTCACCGGTGGGCCCGATTCGCTTGTATATAGCACGAGGCAGCAGTGATTTTGAAACCACTTGGCGCGTACACTTGTTGATGGGGCCCTTGTTATGAATCACTTGCAATCGGATAAGGATACTCAAGTACAACATGCCAGCAGTTCACGCGGTTGGCGCTGGTGCAAAGGTCTGTTTCTAAGTACGTTTTTTATCACATTGATTATCTTGGCAACCCTTGTTGGTCTGATCAATTCTGAGCTAGGTACGCGCTGGTTAATAGAACAAGTTGAGCAACGCACTCCTGTGACCCTGCGCTATGGCTCTGGGACTGTTTTTAGTGACTTGCTTCTAAAAGATATACGCTTGGACAATGAACTACTGAGTTTGTACATATCTGAAGTACAAGCGGGTATCGACCTCAATTGTATGTGGGAGCAAAGACTGTGTGTTAAACCTGTCAAGCTCAAGGCTATCCAGTTCACGCAGCGCCAACACCCACCCACACAAGAAAATAAAGCACCCGATACCAACCGATCCCTCCATTTACCTTGGCCAATATATACCCAAGGTCTGCGTTTCGACACCGCCAAGGTCACCTTGGTAGATGGGTCTATCGTGAATCTAGAAGCCTTTTCACTGGCACCATTTCGCCTAGAAAATCATACACAGGACGCGGGTCGTTTGGTCTTCTCGGAACTAGCTTTAGACGTAACAGCGCTTCGCGTAGCATTTGCTGATGACACTCAATCAGGCGCATCTGTTGTTTCTGCTAATACCACTAAGCAACAAGGTCACATTCATCAAGGCACTAAAGCGACTGCAAGCAGCTCAGATGAACAAGTAAGCAGTCAAGTACCAAGCTCCCGCACCCAAGTACAAATTCAAGCTGCACTGCAAGAGATTGCCCAGCACTTACAACTCGGGCAAGCGCAATTACAAGAACTGCAAAATGTTGATTGGGCGAGTTATAACGTCAACATCCCAAAGATCTCATCGCCTATCGCCCTGCCAAAATTAGCGCTGCAGATCCGTACCTTTGACTTGTCTGCCCCCATTTTGCATAAACCTATACAAGGGTTACAGTTTTCTCTGCTTGGGCATCTAGACTATGACCTTGTGTTGGAGGAGTTAACACTCAACCATCCATGGGTGAATGCGAATCTACAAGCTGAATGGTTACAAGACCAAACTCATTCTGTTGCTTTGACACTAAACTGGCACAATGGCTTGTTTGACGGACTGGGACTAGCACAGCAAACGTATTTGACGCAGTGGTTTAATACACTATCGGTGCAGTCTCAAGGCAAGATATACCAGCCCGAACTTTCACTAGAAACAACGGGGTTATTTGCAATTGAGATGCAGGCCAAATTAGCATTGGATAACCTCGAAGCGCCTCAGTCACTCAAGCTAAAATGGGAGGAACTGGCCTATAACAGCCCAACTGTGACAG
Source organism: Glaciecola sp. (assembly GCA_040514355.1). Classification (GTDB taxonomy): domain Bacteria; phylum Pseudomonadota; class Gammaproteobacteria; order Enterobacterales; family Alteromonadaceae; genus Opacimonas. The sequence continues at coordinate 27,998 of JBEVCF010000090.1, read as the reverse complement.
TTGCAATCCCGAGTGGCAATATCACCGTCAGCAGTACGTTACCGGCATTGGACTATAGCCATGACATTAGCATATCCAACCTGCGCTACCCTCAAGCTGGTATTGCCTTGAATGATATCAGTAGTCGCTGTGAGATTGTCATGCGCATGGTTCAGATCCAAACCAAAACGTGTAATTTGGCAACCTCGCAACACACCTTACCAATCGATTTTACATTAAATGCTAACCAGGCCTTATTTAACAGTCAATTCACACTCAAGCATTTGGATGGCATTGCCGCTTGGGAAATAGCTGGGCAAACGCCCTTATCAGCACTGCGAGGTATAGGGGTTGAATGGCAAGCGGATACGGCTGTAGAGTGGGATCTTAGTGTGAAGATTGAAGATTTGGACCAGCAGGCACGGTGGCAGATCACACAACAACTCAATGTACAGGACATTAGCCATGCGCAGTGGTCCTTAGCTACATTACACAGCGAACTAAGGATTCAAGCTGACAACACAGTTCTAAATATTGAGCACGCCCCCTTGCAGCTTGCTCTGAAAGTACCCTCACTCAATAGTCAGTTGGATATTGCAGTAGACAAACTCAGTGCAGTATTGGGATTACAAACTGGTACTATTAAGCTTGCGCCCATAGCACTGACCATTGCACAACAAGCGGCCCCTGACGCGCCATTCCAAACTGATGCAAGCATGCGTATGGTGCTGCATTCAGCGCTCTCAAATTCAGGTTTAGTCACGGCTGATATTAATGCCCAGTCCAGTGCTGGTACTTGGCGTTATGGAGACATGTTAGCGCAAGCACTCAAACCCGCGACCTTTACCGGGGAACTGCGGTGGCACAGCGATCAACCTATCAGCACTGCCTTGGCTAATATGCGCACGTTGATAGAAGGCGACGCATTGGGTCGCATTGGCGTAGAGATTGACTATACAGACAAAGTGCGGATGTATTTGGAGTTATTTGAGGTTAACCTTGCACTTGCTGCGCCCTTTGCCCCTCAACTCGAAACCTTATCAGGGATAGCCAGTGCTAATTTGGGAATTGTGCAAAGTGGGCAAGACATTGCCGTTGCGGGGGTGATCATCGTACCCGAGCTCTACATTGTGTTGGCAGAATTACCGCCGTCTGTCCGTCAACCGCACGCTGATATCGTGTTCACGCAACGTATTGAGCAACCGTTTAGTATCGAACATGACGTAAAGAACACATGGCGCATCTTACCCAACATCAATATCTTCATCGATCCACTCAAAGCCAACACGGTCAATCTTGAAGCGCTGGATTTTCGGAGTCAATTGCAGGGTTATGTAAATCTTAATGGGACGTTAGGTGAGCCTTTAGTCATGGGGGATATTGCTTTAAACAATGGTCAATATCAGGCTTATGGTCAAGATTTACTGATCCGCCAAGGCAAATTGGTTTTCACGGGCCCTGTGACATTGCCGCTACTAGAATTACAAGCCATCCGCAATCCCAAAAACATGGTTGATAACACCATCGCGGGGATTGAAATCACTGGCACGCCCAATCAACTCAAAGCCACATTGTTCAGTGAACCGATGCTCGAAAACCCCAATATTTTGTCGTACCTAGTACGTGGCAAACCACTATCAGCGAGTGCTGATGAAGATAATTCGGTCATCCTTACCAATGCACTTTTGGGTTTTGGTTTGGGGCGCAGTGAATCGAGCATCGATAAATTTGGCGATAAATTAGGAGTAGAAGATTTGCAACTCTCAACCCAGGGCCAGGGTGAAGCAACACAGCTGGGTGTGAGTGGTAAGTTGAATGATCGTCTGTCTGTGGAGTATCGGGTGGGGGTATTCAATGCCGTTGCGGAATTTGGTCTGCGCTATCAATGGACACCACAACTGTATGTTGAAGCAACGAGTGGAGCAAATTCTGCCTTAGATGTGTTTTATCAGCTGAAATGGGGCGACCAGACACCCCCTAATACTATGGATATTAAAGTTGATTAGTAATAGTTTCTTTCATGGACAAACCCTTTGCTGTCGCTTGATCGGTCGTATCTGCGCGCGCCAGTAATACCCCCATACGACGTGCGCCTTTCACTTCAGGTTTACCAAATAAACGCAGATCCGTCAGTGGCTCGGACAAGGTATCAGCTAAGTTACCAAACTGTACTTGATTGGAATGCCCGTTGACGATGAGCGCCACTGACGCAGAAGCGCCCAGATGTTCAATACTCGGAATAGGAAGTCCCAAGAACGCTCTAGCATGCAGTGCAAATTCAGACAAGTTTTGTGATATCAATGTCACCATACCAGTGTCATGAGGACGCGGAGAGACTTCGCTAAAGTAGACATCATCCCCTTTGATGAACAATTCCACCCCAAACAAACCATAGCCACCCAAAGCCGAGGTGACTTGCTCGGCAATCGCTTTGGATTTTTCAAGTGCAAGTGTAGACATAACCTGAGGTTGCCATGATTCTTGATAATCACCGCTTTTTTGCGTGTGACCAATTGGCTCGCAGTAACTGGTCCCATTGATATGACGGATTGTGAGCAAGGTTATTTCATAATCAAAATCAACAAACCCTTCTATGATCACACGCCCTGCTCCGGCTCGTCCACCTGCTTGGGCATATTCCCAAGCGCGTTTGACATCGTCATCACTGCGCATGAGTGCTTGGCCTTTGCCAGAGGAACTCATGATCGGTTTGACAATACAAGGATAACCAACTTGGGCGACAGCAGCGCTGAACTCACTAAAATCTTCCGCGAAGCGATAAGGCGATGTAGGCAGTTGTAACTCTTCGGCTACCAAGCGACGTATACCTTCACGGTTCATAGTCAAATGGGCAGCCCGTGCACTAGGTACCACATTAAAACCCTCTTGTTCGAGTGTGACCAGCTCATGCGTGGCGATAGCTTCCACCTCAGGCACAATATAATGGGGTTTTTCAGATTCGATGATGTGTCTAAGGCTCTTAGCATCCAACATGGAAAACACATAGCTGCGGTCGGCGACTTGCATTGCAGGTGCGTTAGCGTAACTATCACACGCAATAACCTCGCAGCCAAAACGCTTTAATTCAATGACAACTTCCTTGCCAAGTTCACCTGATCCTAGCAACATGACTCTCGTTGCCGCGGGTGAAAAAGGGGTACCTATCGTTGCCATGCTTATTACCTATTTATTAAGAATCAATGTTGTAGTTTATTAATGAATCATCACACTTATGAATCAAATAAGCAATATACGATTAGCGAATAAGAGGGACGTTATCTGCCTGTCATGTCCAGTTTCTCCTCATTTTTTATCAATATACACCCGCGGCCTTAAACAGGTTTAGGTGGACATCCACCAGCGCAGGGATATCGCGTTGATACCCGCCACCTATCACAGCTGCGATAGGAATGTTGAGTTGTGTGGCCTTGGCAAACACCATTCGGTCGCGGGCGAATACTCCCTCGTTACTAATCAGTAGATGCCCCAGATCATCATGTTCGTGAATGTCGACGCCTGCATCATAGATAATGGCATCGGGTTCGTAGATACGACAAGCCAACTCCAGTGCCTCTTCTACCGTTTCTAAAAATAATGTATCGGTGGTACCTTTAGGAAGAGGAAAATCCATATTAGAAATCTGTTTTCTATGTGGAAAATTCTTTTCACCATGTAAAGACACGGTAATGACATTGGGGTTATTTTGCGCTAATTTAGCGGTCCCATCTCCTTGGTGCACATCACAGTCAAAAATCAGCACGGTATCGATGTTAGGTGCTTGTAACATGGTTAATGCGGCCAGATATAAATCATTCACCATACAAAAACCTGAGCCAAAATCGGCAAAAGCATGATGATAACCGCCGGTCAAGTTCAGTGCTTTGCCATACTCCAAGGCTAATTTAGCAGTCAACACAGTGCCACCGGCAGCAGTCAAGGTACGTTTAACGAGTTGTTCAGACCAAGGAAAGCCAATGCGACGCATCGCTTTGGGATCTAAGGTCCCCGAGACGAGCTCTTGGATGTATTGAGGTTGGTAAATACGCGACAAATCAGAGACGTCGAGCGGCTCTGGCGTAAAAAAATGACTGGAGGCCACCCCTTTTGCAATGAGAGCATCATAGATCCCTTGATACTTTTCGATGGGAAAACGATGTCGTACCGGCAAATCTAATTGTGAGTATATAGGGTGAAAAACCAGTGGGATCATGGATAAATGCTTACGTTTTGATTTTCTTTACGTTAGCACAGGTAAAAATGTTTTGTCCAAGTGTGAAAAATCGTATTTTTATATGTGCAGTTGTAACTGTTTTGACATCTTTCTGCCCTTACCTTAACTATTTTAAGGGCTATCTATTCGGTCTTTTTTTGATTTTTCTCCACCCTGAACCTTGCTATATCTTGTTACATCCAGCCATGTTTCGTTAACAACAAATTGTTTGAAATAGTCCATGATTAACGTGCATTTAGACCAAACCGGAGAATCCTTATGAAAATGCTTATGACTTCTGCTGCTTTTATTGCTTTAACTTGTGCTTCGAGCGCATTTGCCAAAACCACCACTTATGTGGCTGCGGACAATTCCAAAGCGAGCCAATTATGTGTATCAGTGGCCATGGGTAACAAACACCAAGTACGCAACAACATCGAGGCGTTTAAACCCACCACGATGCTCAAGCAAAACTATCGCATGATTGTAAACAATGTGACGTGTAATGGCCAAGACCTGGTGAACTTTGCCTTAAATACGGGTAACTATCCCATTGCTGAGCACTTATCACGTCATCGCCAGGGTAATGTTGAAATTCGCGATATCGCCCAGCGTCCCAAAATCAATGGTGAAGTAAAAATCGCACCATAGCAGTCGTCGTTACAAGCCATTTGATAGGATATTCCTGTAATTCAAAAGCACTTGTAAATACTACTGTATAACGTTGTTGTACTAACCCCTGTAGCTGTCTCCCTAGCTGCAGGGTTTTTTATTTAGCGACTCTTAGCACGTGTCTTTTCAGCGCCATTTTCAGATGTATAATGACAATATCACTGAGTTAGGAACGCGACGACCATGCAACAAATTCAACTTACCTTACCCGCCTTTCCTCGCGGTTTTCACTTGATCACCCGGCATGTCGAACAGGCCATCGACACACTCCCACAAACGGGGTTATTACATGTCTTTATTCAGCACAGTTCGGCGTCTTTGAGTATTAACGAAAATGCCGATCCTAGTGTGCGCGTGGATATGGAAAGCCATGCCAATGTGATGGTACCTGAAAACAGTCCACATTTTACCCATACCTATGAGGGTTGTGATGATATGCCTGCACATGTCAAAGCGTCACTGTTTGGCAGTAGTGTCTCGATACCTATCGTTAATCACGCATTAGGCTTAGGGACTTGGCAAGGGATTTACCTTGGCGAACACCGCAATCACGGTGGGCCAAGGCGTTTGGTGATCACGGTGATTTAAAACTGCTGATTAAAGCGTTTTATCTCATATTGTTTGACCAAGGCATAGATGGCTGGTAACACTAACAGCGTTAGTACCACAGCGCTTAGCATCCCACCGACCATGGGTGCAGCGATGCGACTCATCACTTCAGACCCTGTGCCTGTGCCATACAAAATAGGGAGTAATCCTAAAATGATGGTAGCAACGGTCATCATGACGGGGCGCACACGCCGGGCTGCGCCCTCAACGAGTGCATGGGTAAACGCTTGGGGTTGGATTGGGTTCTGTGCAGATTTGGCTTGGTCTTGCAAATCACGCATCGCTTGGTTGAGATAAACGAGCATCAACACACCAATTTCAACCGCAACACCAGCCAAAGCAATAAACCCGACCCCCACGGCAATCGAAAAATTAAAGCCTTCGAGATACAACAACCACAGGCCGCCAATCATGGCCATTGGCAAGGTCACCAAAATCATCGCGACTTCTGCTACAGAGCGAAAACTCAGGTATAACAAAATCACAATGATAGCCAAGGTTAGTGGTAACACATAAGTCAATTTGGCTTCGGCACGTTGCATATACTCGTACTGCCCAGCCCAGTTCAAGGCATAACCCGTTGGCAAGCTGAGGTTTTCAACTAAGTAGGCCTGCGCGTCTGCTACGTATGTTCCCACATCGACATCCGCAATATCAATGTAGGTCCAGCCATTGAGTCGGGCATTTTCACTTTTGATCCCCGCAGGGCCTGAAATGATCACAATATCAGCTACCGCGCCCAATGTGATATGCGCGCCATTAGGTGTCACAATTGGTAGCATAGCTAGCTGCTCAGGTGAATCGCGATAATCTTGTAAGTAGCGCAAATTGACCGGATAACGCGCTTGCCCTTCAACCGTCTCCGTGACTTGCATGCCACCGACGGCGGTAGCAATGACTTGTTGTATATCCGCGATATTCAAGCCAAAACGGGCTGCGGCCAAACGATCAATATTAATCGATAAATACCGGCCACCGGCCACGCGCTCCGAATACACCGAGGCAGTGCCAGGGACATTTACGAGCAAGCGTTCAAGCTCTTCGCCGATGCTTTGGATGACGGCCAAATCAGGGCCTGCCACTTTGATCCCGACGGGTGTTTTGATCCCCGTCGCCAACATATCTATGCGGGTTTTAATCGGCATGACCCAAGCATTGGTCAAGCCAGGAAACTGCACTAAGGCATCTAACTCAGCTTGTAAATCGGCCGTTGTCAAACCAGGACGCCAGAGCTCACGCGGTTTTAACTGAATAAAGGTTTCGATCATCGTCAATGGCGCCGGATCGGTTGCAGTATCGGCACGACCGACTTTGCCGAACACATTTTCGACCTCGGGGATCGTGCGGATCAGTTTGTCGGTTTGTTGCAGTAACTCACGCGCTTTACCTATTGAAATCCCGGGGTAGGTCGTTGGCATGTACATCAAATCCCCCTCATCTAATGGAGGCATAAACTCACTACCAATCTTATCCATGGGCCAAAAACCGATGTAAGTCACCACCAAGGCCAATACAATTGTGAGTTTAGGCCACTGCAGTACTTGTTTTACCAGAGGGCGATAGCCCCAGATCAATAAACGGTTGAGCGGGTTTTTCTGCTCATCGAGTACCTTGCCACGTATGCAGTAACCGATCAGAACAGGCACGAGTGTGATAGCCAAGCCCGCTGCGGCAGCCATGGCATAGGTTTTGGTGTAAGCGAGCGGCGCAAACATACGCCCCTCTTGGGCCTCCAATATAAATACTGGCACAAATGAAACGGTGATGATCAATAAAGAGAAAAACAGCGCAGGGCCAACTTCAGTACAGGCTTTACCCACCACTTCCCAACGATTGGCTTTGGTCAACGGGGTTTTAGCCATGTGCTTGTGCATGTTTTCAATCATGACAATCGCCCCGTCAGTCATGGCGCCAATCGCAATCGCGATCCCCCCTAAGGACATGATGTTGGCATTGATACCTTGGTAATACATGATTATAAACGCGGTCAAAATCCCCAGAGGCAACGTCACCACCGCGACGAGGGCTGAGCGCAAATGAAATAAAAACACGGCACAAACCAACGCGACAATGATTAATTCTTCTGTGAGTTTGTCCCACAGGTTATCCACGGCACGCTCAATCAACGCAGAGCGGTCATAGACGGGTACGATTTCGACGCCAGCAGGCAGGGCTCTGGCCAAATCAGCTAATTTAGCTTTGACGCGCTCGATGGTTTGTTGGGCATTTTCACCAAAACGCTGTACCACGATCCCACCGACGACTTCCCCCTCGCCATTGAGTTCGGCCACGCCTCGGCGCATTTGTGGACCGAGTTGGACGGTGGCGACATCCGAGACAAACAAAGCCGTCCCTTGCTCATCGGCGCCTAGTGGGATGTTTTGGATATCCTCGATGGATTGAATATAGCCAGTGGCAGTCACCATATACTCAGCTTCGGCTAACTCTAGCACCGACGCACCCGTTTCTTGATTACCGCGCTGCAATGCCATGTGCACATGATTAAGGGGTAAGTTGTACGCACGCAGACGCTGCGGGTCGATTTGGACTTGGTATTGTTTGACCATACCGCCGACCGTCGCTACTTCCGAGACACCCGCGACACTTTGCAATTCGTATTTCAAAAACCAATCTTGCAAACTGCGCAGCTCACTCAAATCGAGTTGTCCCGTGCGGTCGGTCAAGGCATACATGTAGATCCAACCCACCCCAGTGGCATCGGGGCCTAATTGGGGCTGCACACCTTCGGGTAGATCGCGGCTGGCTTGGTTGAGGTATTCGAGGACCCGACTGCGCGCCCAATACACATCAGTCTTATCATCAAAAATGACGTAGACGTAGGAGTCACCAAAAAACGAAAAACCGCGCACCGTTTGGGCACCCGGTACCGATAATAACGCCGAGGTCAGTGGAAACGTGACCTGATCTTGCACCACTTGCGGCGCTTGACCGGGATAGTTAGTTTTGACAATGACCTGCACGTCAGACAAGTCAGGGATGGCATCGATGGGGGTGTGTTTGATGGCAAAGAGCCCAGCCCCCATGATCATCAAGGTCAGCAGCAACACAAAAAACCGGTTCTGCAACGACCAGCGAATGATGGCACTGATCATGGCTGACCTCCTTCATTGTCCATGCTATCGTCAGACATCATATGCAAGGTTTTTACTTGAAACATGCCTGAAGGGTGTTTGACGATTTCGACATGGACTTCAGCATCGATGACAAAGGCGTCAATATCAATATCGTCGGCGACCATAAAATCCATGGTCATGCCCATCATGTTAAAGGTATCCAACGGTCCGTGGTCGAGCGTAACCAGCCGTTCTTCCTCATCCACATCCTCAACAGTGGCATGCGTCCAAGCGCTAGCGCCTTCTGGGAGAGGTTCAATACGTTTGAAATCGGATGTTTTGCTTGATTCGGAATCGAGCAGAAATTGCGCGGATGTCACAACCTCATAACCTTCATCCAGACCGTTGAGTATTTCTGTGTACTCACGACTCATGCGTCCTGTGGTGACGGCAATGGATTTGAAATCACCAGGTGCCATTACTACGACTATGCGGTCTTGTTGGCCTGTTCGAATGACCGCTTCACTCGGTACAACAAGCGCAGGCGTTTGCTCCGGCACGGTGATATGAACTTGCGTAAACATATTGGGTTTGAGTAACTGTTCAGAATTGTTTAAGCGTATACGCGCTTTGGCGGTTCTGGTTTTGGCGTTAAGCGTAGGATAGACGTAGCTCACCTGTCCTCGCCACGTTTGACCAGGCACATTTGCAGTGGTGATAGTAACTGGCAAATTGTCAGTGAGTAATGCCTGTTGCTCGGCGAGTACTTGTGCTTCAACCCAAACCGTATCTAATTGCCCAATACTGAGTAAGTTTTGTCCCGGCTCCACATAAAACCCCGCGCGCACCCTCAGGTCGCTCACCACACCATCTTGAGGCGCATAAAAGGTCAACGTGGATTGTACTTGTTGAGTGCGCTCGATAGTGCGAATGGTATTCGCGTCCAATTGTAGGGCTTTGAGTCGTGCTTTGGCGGCTGCAATCAAGGTCGAATTTTGTCGTTTTAGGGCAACGAGTAACTCTTCTTGGGCATTGACTAGCTGTGGTGAATACAGGGTATACAGCGCTTGTCCTGCTGTGACAGGATCGCCTTCGGCTGAGACAAATAAGTCTTCAATCCAACCAGACACACGCGGATGGATATGCACCAGCGAGCTTTCATCAAATCGTACATAGCCAACCGTGTGAATATCTTGTGTGATATCACGGTATGTCACCTCTGCGGTGCGCACACCAAGGTTGTTGACCACATGTGAAGCAATGCTGACTGTACCGACTTCTTTATCGGCTCCGGTTTCTTCATAAACGGGGATCAAATCCATCCCCATGGGTGATTTGCCGGGTGCGTCGCGCCGATAATTGGCATCCATGGGGGCGACCCAATACAGGGGTTGACGCTCTTTGCTCGCGCTGTCACTCTGCCCACTGTGATCATGCCCAGCACTCCCCGACCATAAATAGGTACCAGCAGCACCCAGTAAAAGTCCGGTGATGATACCTATAACGAGCGTTTTTTTATGCGGTGTTGAGGTCGTCATATTATTCTCCTTGGATACGTTGGGTATAGGCATGATGTGCTGAGTACACCGTGCTTTGAGGCTGCAAGTAATACATAAGTTGGCTCTTGATTTTGGCTAGCTCCACATCAATTTTGAGTGCAGCGATGTGGGTTTGGATCTGCGTCATTTTGGCAGAGAGTACCGCTTGGTAATCGGTATCATCATTGGTCAAGGCGGCTAACAACACCTCAGTTTGGTTCTGCGCTTGCGGCAACAACTTGTTTTGATACAAATCTTGGCGCTGCACTAAACGCTGCTGCCGACTAATGAGTTGTTGTACTTCACCGTACATGGTTTGGAGTAATAAACGCTGTTCAGTTTTAACCGCTTCTGCATTGGCAATGCTGGCCGCCACATCACGGTCTTGTTTGGCGTCAGGATTGATCGGCATTTGCACGGTCACCCCAAGGGAAAACAGATCCGCTCGGCTACGACCATCGGGCTGGTCATCGCGCAGTGCATAAGCTGCGTTAAAACCCCACTGCGGCGCATGAGCCTGTTTGGCTATGGCGACGTCGTGTTGTGCTACGTCCTGTTTGACCCCTAGAGCTTGCAATGCAGGGTGATTTTGTAAAAGTGAAACTAAGGTGGTCTGCGTATTTGTTCCGGCAAGCAAAGTATCGACTTCGGTTAACAGAGGTAAGGTATCTGCAACCGCTTGTATGGTCGTATTTTGGTTATGGGCTGCGTTTTGACCGAGTGCTGGTTGCTCGATATTAAATAGCCAAGTAGACAGAGCCGCAAAAGCGACATCTCGCTGCGCTTCAACGGCTGTGATCGTGTCTTCAATTTGTAAAATAGTGAGTTCGGCAGCCAAGATATTAGCTTGGCGAGCACTACCCAACGCGCTGCGATATTGAGATTGGGTAATATCAATCAGTTGCTCAAACACATTCCACTCACGCGCATATATCGCCAATGTGGCTTGGGCTAAGTAAGCATCTAACCAGTGTTGGGTGACGCGCTGGGTGAGTTGTGCTCGTCGGTCAGCGCGCTGCAGTGGATGCATTTGGGCAGCGGTCGAGAGTTTAGTTTGCGTAAGTTGCAAGGTGTCACCACGCGGTAAAGCTTGGCTCACGCCCACTTTGATCTGGGTCATATTTTCTTGTCCCAGCGCAAAGGAATCGCTGGGTAAATTCAATAAGCCCAAAGAAAAAACAGGATCGGGCAAAATACCAGCTGATTGGCTGCGTTGCTCAAGAGCTTGTTGTTGAAACTGCGAGCCAGAGAGCCACGGATCGTTATTGAGCGCAGTGGCTATCGCGTCAGACAAGCTCAGCGCGGGGGCTTGGTTGAGAGTATGAGACTGAGTTGAGTTTTGGGCATAAGCTGGGATAAACATTACCCAGGCAAATAGGCCAAACGTGACTAGCCATACTCGAAGTACGTTACGTAAACACCATGCAAAATACGTCATGATCAATTCCAAAATGTAATAATAAAAGGCTTCCCTGATTGGAAAAATTGGGGTTTGTCGCCGAAATTTGGGCGCAATAAGGCTAGGTTAAGCGAATATCGGTGGACGATAGAGGTGCGTAATGACGCTTGGTAGGGTTGATTGAGGCTTGCTAACTAGGCTAAACGAGTTATCAACCGCAAGCGTTGTAACATGGTTATTGGGCAACAGAGTTGGGGATTGGCAGGCACTGGTTGGGCAGGTGCAGTCACTACCACAGCAGTCCATAGCCACATCAATTACCGAGGCCATGACATGCGTTGTTGACGTGTCTGTCATCTCGGCCATCTCTACCATCATGCCAGCATCATTGTGACAATCTGCCATCTCATCTTGATCCATCCACGCACCAGCCATCGGCGCCCAGACTTGCAACAGCAAGGCACATAAAACGGTGATGGTTGTGATGGTTTTTGACATGGGCCACACATGGTTATGGATAAGTATTTAGCATAAGGGAAGCCAGCGAGGTTGTAAAGATGGAGGAGGGTTGATTAAGGTTTGGTTAATGTATTATTTGGCGTCTATAAGAAAAATGCATTTTAAATTTCCCCATCACGTAAACATAACTCTTACTCGCCCCCTTTTTCTATCTTAACCACCACCTGATTATCTTGCTCCCCGTTATCAATCGATATTGCCATCTCGTGGAACTCCGCAATCAACTTCGCCATATATAGCCCAAGGCCGAGATGTAACGCATCGGTATTTTTGTCCCGCACGGACACCATCAAATTAAACAGCTCTTCCTTCATCGCCGCTTTGATAGCAGGCCCGGTATTGACTACCTCTATGGCACCATTGCCCCGTAGATAAATATCAATCGTACTGCCCTCAAATGCAAAATCCATCGCATTACTGGTGACCTTATCCAACATCTGCGTTAACAAATCAGGGGATGCTTTGATCACCATCGTTTGAGGCTCGCAGTGCAGCACAACTGGCGTAGCAGAGTAAGCGTTGAGTCCATGCACATAATGCTCTAGCAAAGGTACCAAATCTACCTCGCTTTTTTGATACCCTTGCAGTACCTGCTCCAAACGCGTTGCCTCGCTCATACTGTGTAAAATCAGACTCAGTCTTGCCAAACCTTCTTTGGCTCTGTGCACAAAAGTATGCGCTTGCTCACTGTTTTTATCCTCTATCAACTCCAAATTTTCGAGTGAGGATTTGACCACGGCCACCGGCGTGCGGATCTCGTGAGATAACCTGGCCGCCATATTTTCCAGATAGTGGTTGTACTGACTCAACCGCCCCAGCACTTGGGCAAACCCTCTGGATAGATCACCGATTTCATCATGACTGTCTTGTACAGACAGGCTACCGATGATCTTGCCCGACCGGTCAATCGCTTGCTCAGTATCATTGCGCAGTTTGCGAATGCGCCAAGAAATGCGCGATGCCAACAAAAACAGCGCCAAGGTCCCAAATACAATGACCGCAAGAAAAAAGTTAAATTGTTTTTCTAGGGCTTGGTTACGCAGCGTTCTGATCCCATGCGTCGTTTGCTCAACCACCACGGCCCCAAACACCTCGCCTGCCACAAAAATAGGATGCGCTGCGGAGATGATCACTGCCTTGTTATCAAGACTAATGCGCCACAGAGTATTGGCCTCACCTTGTAACGCTGCACGCACCTCTTGGCCTTCCAAGGCCACCGCATCTTGCAGCTCATCGATATATTCATCCGACGGCTTGGTCAAAAACTGATAATACAGCGGCCGCAAGATTTTGTTTTGCACCTGCCCCCACCAACTCTTATCGTCAGGTTCCGTTACTAAACCCTTCCCTGCTGATTGGATATCCCCCGCTCTAGCCAACACTCTTTGGTGCTTATCCACCACCCACACCCGGGCATCAGCGTATTCTAAACCTTTGATGATCTGTTCTAATTCTGGAGAAGGCACCACCACTGTGCCAAGCGCATCGGCTTGTTCAGGATTTGCCGTGCCTATTGTATATTTAATCCCAGGATTACTTTCGTTATCTACATCTGAAATCGCAAACGCAATATTGCCAGACATCATCGATAACGGAAAACGCAGCTCTACCTGATAGCCTGTCGACGTTTCACGCCAATATCCTTGGATCGCACGGGTTAATTCCACCGGACGGAACCGTTGTGCCGGATTGTCATCCTCAGTCAAAGCCACCTTATACGCATTTACCCAACCTGGCGCATACGGCGCGACCACATAGCGTGTAAATTGTCCAAACTCATCGAGCATCGCAACTTGGATAAAGTCATTTTTGTGGATACTCAAGGTATTTTGCTTGCGATACACCACCGCCTCATCGACCACCGCAAACATCACATACAAATATCGGTCAAACTGCCCCACCATATGATCAAAGCGAAAACTCTCCGCTTGGTAAGGCACGTTTTGGGTGATCAACTGCTGACTGCCAAAACTCAGCACATGCGGGCTGTAATCCGTCCAATCTCGCAGCTGTCCATCCAAACGAATGGGCGCTTTGATATCGTGTGCATACAAATCTTTATTCGGGCGCACCGATTGCAAAAACGCACTTTCTTGGGCAAATAGCGCCGGTCGTTCGTGTAGCACGGTTGCCACTGAACGCGCCGTACCGACTAAGGTTTGCTCCTGTCCAATGCGCAGATATGTCTCTAACTCCCAGACGTATTGATACCCCAAATACGGGATCGCAAACAAAAAGGAAGAAAACACCAACAGCTTGGCGCGCAGACCAAAACGCAGGCTTAGTTTCGCCATCGATAGCCCATCCCATACACTGTTTCGATCCCATCAAAGGCTGGGTCAACCTCCACAAATTTTTTGCGGATCCGTTTGATATGCGAATTGATCGTCGTATCATCCACCACCATGTTCGCGCTTTCCATCAGTTGCTCTCGGCTTTTGACATGCCCGTCGTGTTGCACAATGGCATTGAGCATCCAAAACTCCGTCACCGTCAAATCAATCACGTGGTTTTGCCACGCAACCGACATGCGATTGCGATCCAAGGTCAACGCCCCACGCTTCAGTACCTCTTGCTCAGTCGCCTGTTGGGTTTGTAATTCAGAGCGCCGAAACAGCGCCGCAATCCGCGCTAACAGATGCGCTAAACTGATGTCTTTGGTGAGGTAATCATCCGCCCCCATACGCAACCCCGAAATCGTATCGATGTCATTATCTCGTGCGGTAAAAAACAAAATGGGCAGGGTAGCCGAGCGCTGGCGCAGTTGTTGGCATAGTTTAAACCCGCCATCAAACTCATCATGCAAACCAATATCGAGCATCACCAAGTCAGGTAACGCTTGGGTAAAGGCGGCACTGGCTTCGCTGACATTATCATACGCCTGCACGCTATAACCTTGTGTACTCAACGCCGCAATATAGTTCTCACGCAACGCGTGTTCATCTTCAACTAATACAATGTGTTTGGGCATGTGGTGGCGTGACCTGTCTGACTCTCTTGCAGTATAGACCGATACTATCTGCTTTTATTCCGGCGTGAAACCCAATCGGAGCAATTTCCATATTTTCGCCACAATTGACCTCCACATTGCCCTTTTTCCTCCCTGGGCGCTCCACCTTTGTTTTGTTTAATCATCCTGTCTTTCAACACATTTAACCAAACTCAAAGGAAATACTTATGTCTCAGCACACTTTTATCAAAACCCTGACTGCCAGCTCACTTGCCTTGGCCTTATGTAGCACGTCTGTCATGGCAGATAGCCAAGACTTATCTGATATTGAACGTCAACTAGCGACGAAAACAACATCGACGATGCCTTCTCCAGCACATGCGCCGTCACAGTCCAACCCAACCACGACCGAGCACTTGGTCGGTTTAGGTTCGGGAGCTTTATTTGGTGCCGCGGTTGCCGGTCCAGTTGGCGCGGCAGTGGGCGGGCTGATGGGTCTCTTTATTGCCGAAGATCAGCACCAAGACCAAAAAATCGCACAGCTCCAAGACCGTAACACCCAACTTGCATACAACCTCGCTTCTCAACAGCGCTTGTTGGACAAAGCTCAGAGCGATGAATCGGATTTAGTGGCTTCAACGTTTGTTAAGGAGCCAGCGTCAACCAAGCATATCCCGCAGATCCCCAACATGGTGTCGCATGTGCAATTTGTCTCTGGCAGTGCAACGATCCCCACTCAGTATTACCCGCAACTAGATCTCATCGCCGCCCTGTTAGCCAATCATCAACACTGGCAAGTAGATATTAGTGGTTATGCCGATCCGCTAGGCGATCCACAAACCAACCAAGCCCTATCGACTCAACGAGCAGAACAAGTCAAACACTACCTGTCTCAAAAACTAGCTTCGCTAGAGTTCAACCACGATGAGCACATCCTTACCCGTGGTTTTGGTGCGATCCAACCCAGTGAGCCTTTGTCAATAGATGAACGCGCCCTCGCTCGACATGCGGCTATTCACATCAAACCCCTTCACAATGAGCTAGTGGCATCTGCCACACAGGAGTAAACACCATGCGCACATTATTCATGCCACTTTTCAGCCCCATTTCCCAAAAATGGATGCTAACCATCGTGATAATGTGCGCATTATCGCTTCTCTGCATGCCTCAAGTATTAGCTTCTACAGACACCTCACCAGAGCCTCACAATATTGAGCACGCAGGGTTATTCATCAAAACCTACGACCAAGCCATGACCACCGTCAACTATCAAAATACCCCGGTTGAACATACTGCAGTCAGTATTGAGGTCACGGGGATGGTGGCCAGAACCACTATCACACAACAATTTTTTTATGCTGGGGAATACACAGCCGATGCTATGTACGCGTTTCCCGTGCCCAATGGTGCTGCGATTGACACGCTTGATATTACCATCGGCGATAGCCGTATTACGGGGATCATCCAAGCCAAACAACAAGCCCAAAAAGCTTTTAAACAAGCAATCAACAGCGGCAAAAAAGCAGGCCTTATGGTCATGATTAACCCCAATATGTTCACCCAAACCATTGGCAATATTGGACCGGGTGAATACGTGAGTGTGACCTTTGCTTACCAACAATCTCTGCCTTTTGTCGATGAAGCTTACCAGTTGAATATTCCACTCGGTCTGAATGGGACGACAGACCAATATATGACCTACGACATCAACGTCCATACAGGCATGAGCGATGTGCAGTTTGGCAGTGACTCGCACCGTTTATTAGTCTACGAACAAGATGAAGGCGACTATCTTATTGATATCAACGACCACAGCCACCAAGCCAACTTACATTTGAGCTGGCAACTCCCGACCGGTCAAGAGCCCCACATCGCTCATTTTGCTCAAACAATCCAAGACCACGTCTATGGCCTCGTACAAATTATCCCCAATGCAGTCTCGGTGCCGATGGAGCAGCGCAACATGGTCTTTGTCATTGATTCGTCTGCTTCCATGTATGGCGCAGCGATGGATCAAGCCAAGCACGCCTTGCAAAAGGCTATACAAACACTTAGCACCAATGACCGCTTCAACATCATTGATTTTGATAGTCAAAGCCGCGCCTTATGGACCAATCCCCAATGGGCGAGCGAGCAAAACAAAGCACTGGCGAGCCAATTTATTGAAAATCTAGCAGCGGATGGAGGCACCAATATGACCGCTGCACTCACCGGTGCCTTAGCCATGTCGCACTTTGCTATGCCCCTGACTCAAGTGATATTCATCACTGATGGTTATGTGAATAATGAAATGAGTTTGATGGATACGGTGATCAAACACCTTGGCGATAAAAAGCTCTTCACCATCAGCGTCTCGCATGCGCCCAATGCACATTTTATGCAAGAAATCGCTAAGCTAGGCAAAGGTACCTTTCGACAAATCTTGGACGAGCAGGACATTGTGACGCAACTTGATAAGCTGTTTGCTGAATTGTCGCGTCCGAGTTTGATTGACCTTGAGCTAGCGTTTATCGACACACAAGGTACTGTGATAGCCCGTAACGCCATTGAATCCTACCCCGATGTGCTACCTGACGTATATCACGGACGTCCCATTGATGTAGTGTATCAACACGCAGCCAATACGCCCCCTATCGCCTTTATCCAGTTGAGTGGACATTACTGGCAAGAGGGACAGAAGCAGCAGTGGGCACAACGCTTTGCTGTAGAATCTGTGCAAAGTAGCACTATCGCCCATCACGCTGTTGGACTCAATAAGCTATGGGCCAAGCGTAAGATCGATAACTTACGGGTGGGGCGGTATTTCTCATCGGCTTTAGCCATACCAGGTTTTGAGCAAATACTGGTAGATGCAATCACCAAGGTTGCTTTAGATGCCCAGATCTTGAGTGAATATACCAGCATGGTCGCCGTTGATGACCGGGTGACTGCGCGCAAACGAGAAGGTGGTACGCTACTCAAAACCCACTACGGCATGCCCCAATTATGGCTGAGCGTGATCGTCTCTAGTTTAGTATTACTGCTGGGCTGGGCGTTGCAATACTTCACTGTATTAAAAGGGCGGAACAATGTTAAAGCAGGCTAAGACCGTTATGCACATATCTAGTCACAACACTGTCCTTGGTTCTTGTTGTAGTCACACCTCGTCGACCAAAGTATACCAATTGACTAGATGGGTAATATTAGTAGGTGTACTAGCAACGTCGCTAAGCCTATCCCAGCTGGGCTGGGTATACGCAAAAGGATATGTGGCAGACAGGTTGATCGCTCGCGCTTGGCAGCAAACTCAGGAAGATAGACAAGCGCATGCCCCTTGGTCGTGGGCTGATACCTTCCCCCTTGCAACCATAACGATTGCAGGCCAAAACCAGATAATCCTATCGAATGCCAGTATGCGAAATTTAGCATTTGGCGTAAGCGCTGATAGCGGGCGAGAGCCAAGTGACTTTGCTAACCAGATGCGGATTGGCTTAGAAAATGTGCATCTATTTGGTCACAACGATACGCATTTTAGCGTGTTGACCAATATGCAAAAAGGGGATGTCATTGAGCTGGCCACATTAGATGATGTTTACCGCTTCGAAGTGCATGCCATCGCCAAAATCCATGAACAAGATACGCATATCCTATCTGGCCATGGATCTGGCAGCTTAACCCTGATAACCTGTGATGAGGGTGTTTGGCGACGCGTTTATTTTGCGCAAAGGTTCAACAACTCACTGTGAATCAAGTCGTTCAGCTAGCTTAATGTCTTTATGATCTGCTTGGCTTTTTTTGCCGTTCTTTTTACCATGTACAAAATCGCTTCTAGGTCATGGTCTAATGTTGACGCGTCTTATAATATTTTTCTTCACACTCCTATTCGTATTAACTGGATGCTCTAGCGCGACAGACAAAACTGCCGCTTTAGCCACGCCCAATTCTGACAGTCCCAGGCCATTTACCGTCCAAGTGCTAGGTATCAACGATTTTCATGGTCAAGTACTGCCTAACAATACACGGGGTGGTATGTACAACTTGGCCGCGCATTTAATCAAAGCCATAGAAAGCACCGAGGATCATACGTTTATTGTCCATGCCGGTGATCATGTTGGGGCAAGCCCCGCAGAATCAGCTTTATCACAAGATGAACCTTCAATTAGTTTCTTGAATTATGTGGCTGAGTATTGTAAGACCGGTCGTGATGCATCTTGCCATGTGCTTGGCACTGCCGGTAATCACGAATTTGATGAAGGTACGCCGGAAATGCTGCGCTTGTTAAACGGAGGCAACCACGTAAAAGGGCCTTTTTTGGACGCTCAATGGCACGGTGCCACCTACCCGACCCTAAGTGCTAATGTATTTGACCGCAACACAGGCAAACTGATCTTACCGCCATATATTATTCATGAAGTAAATGGCGTCCCGATTGGTTTTATTGGCCTCACATTGGACTATACCCCTGATTTGGTTGTACCCGGCATGGTGGATGACCTGCGTTTTGTCGATCAAGCTCTCGTGGCCAAGCGTTACGTCGATTTGCTCCAACAACAGGGCATAGAATCGATCGTGATCGTAGTGCACGATGGAGCTGGCGATAAATATTATTCAGGTTCTACCCAAAACACTGCACGGATTGACAAGCACTCCCCTTTTGGTCAATTCCTTGCTCAATTACCCAACGCGGTGGATTTAGTCGTGACCGGCCACTCACATCGCTTCACGAATGCCTATTTTACCCGTAAAGGTGTGCCCGATTTATTAGTTACACAGGCCTTTTCTAGCGGGCGGGCGTATGCAGATATCACCTTAACGATCAACCCTACCAGTCAAGACGTCACCCAAGCACGCGCCACCGTCCACTTCGCGAATGATGCGCCGACAGATAGCGTGAGTACTACTGGCAAACAAACACTCGCTCATATCGAAACACTCATTGCTAATGCAGTAGATTATGCCAAAACCTATACCGACGCGATTATTGGGACTTACCAACCTACAGCAGATGAGCCCCCCTTAGGACAATTTATTGCTAACTCCCATCACGCCATACTCCAAACCGATATGGCTATTATGAACTCTGGCGGTGTCAGAGCCAGTTTGCAACCTGGTCCCATCACTTGGGGCGATTTATTCGCTGTCCAACCCTTTAACAATCAATTAGTGGTACGCCAATTCACCGGAGCGCAATTGCAAACACTCATTAACGAGCGGCATTATTGGAGTAGCAATGTAGTTCTGGAAAATGAAGGTAACATCCTTTGGCAAGGACAAACGTTAAATGCTGACCAAACCTATACCGTTGGTGGTAATGCTTACATTATGAATAGTAAAGCGTTTGCGGTAGGCAAACTTCTCAGAGTGGGTGAATTGGATATTGATGCTACGCGTGCTTATATACAATCACTAGGACCGGTGTTTAGCTATAACAGCTTGCCTTGATTAGAACAGTCCATGGTAATGCTATCGCCCCCATCCAATTTATAGGTACTCAGGAAGCCTTATTTCCTATAAAAAATACGCGCGCTTGATCCACAACGAGGTAGGACAAATCACCTGGTTTTACCAGTTAATCAGGATAAACATCCCTCATTTACGGGTGGACTTTCTGTTTTTGTTATTTTTATTCGATTTTTTGTCATTTTTAACATACACTTTTCGCGCGCTATAACAAGCGCTCCATAAGCAAACACAATACTATAAATAACATACAGGGTGCGGTAGTTATTCTACCGTAGAATCATATGAAAAAATTAAACCAATTATCAAACGCAGTGCGTCTTGCTTTGGTCGCATCTACTGCGGCAACAGCAACCATTGCTTTGCCAACGATGGCACAAGATGCCGCAGTTGAAAATGTTGAGAAAATTGCTGTTGTTGGTACACGTGCAGCGCCTCGTTCAGTAGGCGATTCACCCGTACCTGTCGATATCATTTCTGCTGACGAATTACGTGCATCAGGTAACACAGACATGATTTCTATGTTACAAACAGTCGTTCCTTCACTTAACGTGAATGATCAGCCTATCAATGATGCATCTACTTTAGTGCGCCCAACTAACCTTCGTGGTTTAGCACCTGATCACACTCTGATCTTGGTCAATGGCAAGCGTCGTCACCGTTCTGCGGTTATTACGTTCTTAGGTGGTCAGATTTCTGACGGTGCACACGGTCCTGATATTTCTGCGATCCCTTCAATTGCGATGAAACAAGTTGAAGTACTACGCGACGGTGCTGCTGCACAGTACGGTTCAGATGCGATCGCTGGGGTAATTAACTTTGCACTTAAAGACGATGCCGAAGGCGGTGCCTTTGAAGCTAGCTATGGCCAATATACTGAAGGTGATGGTGATACCTTAACGGTTGCAGCTAACGTTGGTTTGCCTTTCACTGCAAACGGTTTTGCTAACTTCTCATTTGAATCACGTACTGCAGATCCTACTTCACGCTCTGTCCAACGTGACGACGCTGCAGCCTTAATCGCTGCCGGTAACACTGACGTTGCTTCTCCTGCTGCGCAGGTTTGGGGTACACCAGAAATCAAACAAGACGTAAAATTCTTCGCTAACATTGGCCTAGAGCTTGACGCGAATTCTGAAGCATACTTGTTCGGTGGCGTTTCTCAACGTGAAGTTGAAGGTGGTTTTTACTTCCGTAACCCACACAACCGTGGTGGTGTAAACGATGGCGGTACTGATGCAGATGGTAACCAACTACTACTTATCGGTGATTTGACTGCAGATGGTTCTGCAAACTGCCCAACAATCGCTGTAGGTGATAATGTATTAACGAATCCTGCCTACATCAGTGGTGTACTAAACAACCCTGATTGTTTTGCATTCAACGAATTATTACCAGGTGGTTTTACACCTAAATTCGGTGGTATCGTAACTGATTTATCTTTGGTCATGGGTACCAAAGGCGAAACAGCTGATGAGCTTAACTATGACGTGAGTGTATCTTTCGGCGAGAACGAAATTGAATACATGATCAGCAACACCATTAACCCTTCAATGGGTCCAAACACGCCATTCTCATTTAATCCTGGAACTTACACGCAAACTGAAGCGTCAATCAACGCTGATGTTAGCAAGTATATCTCTGACAGCTTCTTTGCTGCAGCAGGTGCAGAATATCGTTATGAAGCATTTGACGCAGTAGCCGGTGATCCTGCATCTTACGAAGTAGGTCCGCTTGCGTCTCAAGGTTTTGGTATCGGTTCTAATGGTTTCCCAGGCCTTTCAGCAGCATATCAGGGCAAAGCTAGCCGTAACTCTATGGCGCTTTGGGTCGACACAGAGTATTACGCATCTGACGACTTAACCATCGGTGCCGCTGTTCGTTATGAAGACTTCACTGACTTTGGTTCAACTGTCAAAGGTAAAGTGTCTGGTCGTTATCAGTTAAATGATACATTCGCGCTTCGTGGTGCAGTATCAACTGGCTTTAAAGCACCTACAATTGGTCAATCAAGCGTACGTAACGTATCAACTGCGTTTGGTCCCAATGGCCTTCAAGATGAAGCAACATTACCGCCAACTGATGAAATCTCATTAGCAAAAGGTGGTGTGCCATTGACACCTGAAGAGTCAACTTCATTGTCTTTAGGTCTAGTAGCTGAATTCGAAAACGGTTTATTCCTAACCGTTGACTACTTCGACATCGATGTAGATGACCGTTTAGCAATTTCTTCTACATTGCCATTAACTGATGCAGACAAAGCCGCACTATTAGCAGCGGGTAACACCGATGCAAGCAGCTTGTCTTCAATCAAATACTTCACTAACGCGTTCTCTACTTCAACTACAGGTATCGATGTTGTGGCGAACTACAGCATGGACATGTTAGGTGGCGAGACTATGTTTGCATTAGCGGCAAACTGGACTGACACTGAAGTATCTGACATCAAACCAGGTGCAGAAGGCCTATTCGGTGCAACGCGTATCCGCATGTTTGAAGAGAACCTTCCTTCAAACCGTTGGAGCTTAACCGCGAACCACACCAATGGTGACTTAAGCGTACTAGCACGTGTGAATTACTTCTCTGATATCTTTGAAGATCACTTAGATGCAGGTGGTGCATTACCAATCGAGGTAGGTGCTGAGTACACCATCGACCTAGAAGCTGCATACTACGTAACTAAGAACGTACGCGTATCAGTCGGTGCGAAAAACGCATTGGACAACCGTCCTGATAACAACCCATTTGCTGGTGTAGTTGGTTCTGAATACCCAACTACTTCACCAATCGGTATCAACGGTGGTTTCTACTACGGTAAAGTCGTTTATACGTTCTAAGAACGCATAAGCAGATACACAAAAGGAGCGCTTAGCGCTCCTTTTTTTTGGCTCTATTTTCCGACATAACAACACATATACTACTTTCGGGCACAAAAAAACGGACCCTGAGGCCCGTTTTTTTCATATACAATCTACACTTTACTCTTGTGCAAACTCGCGATAGCTATCCAGATCCGGACAGCTACACACCAAGTTACGGTCACCATACACATCATCAATGCGGTTCACGGTCGGCCAGAACTTGTTGCGCGCAACCGCGGGGACTGGGTAAGCGGCTAATTCACGAGAGTAGCTGCGATCCCATTTGTCATCGATGATGTCTGCCAGCGTGTGCGGTGCATTGTGTAGTGGATTATCAATGCTATCCCACTCGCCCGATTCAACCTTCGCAATTTCTTGGCGGATGCAGATCATCGCTTCGATGAAGCGGTCCATCTCCACCTTCGCTTCCGACTCGGTTGGCTCAATCATCAACGTACCGGCCACTGGGAAGGACATCGTAGGGGCGTGGAAGCCATAGTCATTCAGACGCTTCGCTACATCCATTTCGGTCACACCCGATGCTTCTTTGAGTGGGCGTAAATCAATAATACACTCATGCGCCACACGACCATTATTACCCTTATACAAAATGGGGTAGTGTCCATCTAAGGCATTGGCAATGTAGTTAGCGTTCAAAATCGCCACTTCTGTTGCACGCTTCAAGCCTGCTGAGCCCATCATTTTGATGTACATGTAGCTGATCGGTAAAATCGATGCCGAACCCCACGGCGCTGCCGAAACCGCACCATTTGTACCCAAGTCATCGTTAGTGCCCGCTGCTTTTAACGGCACTTGTGTGTGGCTTGATAAGAACGGGGCTAAATGCGCTTTGACGCCAATCGGTCCCATACCAGGACCACCGCCACCGTGTGGGATACAGAACGTTTTGTGCAGGTTGAGGTGAGATACATCTGAACCAATCAAACCTGGCGAAGTGATCCCGACCTGTGCGTTCATGTTCGCACCGTCCATGTATACCTGACCGCCGAACTCGTGCACGATGTCACAAATTTCTTTGACCGTTTCTTCATATACACCGTGGGTTGATGGGTAAGTGATCATCGCACACGCTACATTGCCCGCATGCTCTTCGGCTTTGGCACGTAAATCGGCCAAGTCCACGTTACCCGACGCATCGCAATTTACCACCACCACTTTGTAGCTCATCATTTGCGCTGAGGCAGGGTTGGTGCCGTGTGCAGAAGACGGGATCAAACAAATATTGCGATGTCCTTCTCCACGGCTTTCGTGATAACGTTTTATCGCTAATAGACCGGCATACTCGCCTTGTGCACCTGAGTTCGGTTGCATTGATAAGGCATCGTAACCTGTCACATCGATCAGCCAATCCGATAATTCGTCAATCATCGCTTTATAACCTTGCGCTTGATCAACCGGTGCAAATGGGTGCAACTTACCAAATTCAGGCCATGTGACAGGGATCATTTCCGCCGTTGCATTGAGTTTCATCGTACATGAACCCAACGAGATCATCGAGTGATTCAAGGCTAAGTCTTTGTCCTCCAACGACTTGATATAACGCAACATCTCCGTTTCAGAGTGATACGAGTTAAAGACTTCATGCGTGAGGTATGCACTTTCGCGGATCAACGACTCAGGAATGCCTGACTGACCTTGGACCTGCGCATCTAACGCCGCAATATCCAAACCGTGATCGGCACCTACGAACGCAGTAAACAAATCAGCGATATCAGCACGCGTAGTCGTTTCATCTAAGCTCACCCCTATCAAACCATCTTGGTCGATGCGCAAGTTCATATCCATTGTTTGGGCAGCTGCGATTACCGCAGCTTTATCCGCAGGCGCAATCGTCAGTGTGTCAAAGAATGTATCGTTGATGACGTTTACACCCTTCGCTGTCAAGCCTGCTGCCAGAATTTGGGTCAAACGATGAATGCGTGAAGCAATTTGTTTCAAACCAATCGGACCGTGATAGACCGCATAGAATGATGCCATATTGGCGAGTAATACTTGAGCGGTACAAATGTTCGAGTTCGCTTTGTCACGACGGATGTGCTGTTCACGTGTTTGGAGTGCCATGCGCAGAGCTGGACGACCGCGCGTGTCTTTACTCACACCAATAATACGACCCGGCATAGAGCGCTTGTACGCATCACGCGTAGCAAAGAATGCGGCATGTGGACCACCGTAACCCATGGGTACACCAAAGCGCTGAGCAGAGCCAAAGACCACGTCCGCACCTAGTTCACCTGGGGATTTGTATAAGGTCAAGCCCAACAAATCAGTCGCGACAGCCACGACCGCTTTATTCGCTTGTAATGCCGAGATGATTTCAGAAATATCGTGCAGCTCTCCTTGCGTACCAGGGTATTGCAAGACCGCACCAAACACATCGTGCTCAGCAGCTGTGACTAAAGGACCGGTGATAATGTCAAAGCCGAACATTTCGGCACGCGTGCGAATGACGTCTTGCGTTTGTGGGTGCACATTGTCAGATACAAAAAACGCATTACATTTTTTGTTTTTCGACACGCGCTTCGCTAGTGCCATCGCTTCTGCTGCAGCGGTTGCTTCATCGAGTAAGGAAGCCGACGCCAGTTCCATACCAGTCAAATCAATGGTCGTTTGTTGAAAATTCAAAATCGCTTGTAACCGGCCCTGTGCAATTTCTGGCTGATAAGGCGTATAAGCGGTATACCAACCTGGGTTTTCTAGTACGTTGCGCAAAATCACATGTGGTGTGTGCGTATCGTAATAACCCATACCAATATAAGAACGTTTAACTTGGTTTTGGCTGGCTACGGCTTTTAACTCTGCCAACGCATCTACCTCTGATTGGGCTTCACCGACGTTGAGGCCTTCTGAACGAATGCTCGCAGGCACGGTTTGGCTAATCAAATCATCAAGTGATGTAGCGCCGATGGTGTCTAGCATCGCTTGAATTTCTGGACGGCCTGGGCCGATGTGACGACGAATAAAATCGCCTTGTTGCTCTAAATCAGCAAGAGGGGTTTGCAATAATGGCATAGTTAAGCACTTTTTTTGAAAATTAAACTCATACGCCCTCACCCACCGGCAATGTGGATGAGGCACTCACGACAGACTTACTCGTCTGCAATGCTTTCCGCATATCCTTCTGCGTCTAATAATCCGTCAACCTCACTCGGATCGTCAGCTTTGATTTTAAACATCCAGCCGTCACCGTATGGGTCTGAGTTCACCAACTCTGGTGAATCTTCCAAATCTTCATTGACTGCGATAATTTCACCACCAATCGGCGCATAGACATCGGAAGCTGCTTTGACTGATTCTGCAACCGCCGCATCGTCACCCGCAGCAAATTCGTCACCGACATCGGGTAAATCCAAAAACACCATATCACCCAATAAATCTTGGGCATGCTCAGTGATCCCAATGGTAAATACACCCTCTCCTTCTGGACGGACCCACTCGTGAGATGTTGCGTAACGTAAATCTGATGGAATATTGCTCATAATGTTTCCTAACAATGTTGTATGTTTTTTAATTGATTATTTATTTTTGTGTTACAGAACGCTTTTGCCATTGCGCACAAAACTAGGCTTAACCACTTTAACTTTAACCCACTTTTTGCGCATTTCAACTTCAGCGTAATCAGTTACTGTATTTGCCACTCGCGCCATCGCGATACTGTGACCTAATGTCGGTGAGAACGTGCCAGAGGTGATCACACCGGTACCACCTTCCACCTTGACGTTTTGACCGTGACGCAACACGCCTTTTTCAGTCATGACTAGGCCTACTAACGTTTCTGTACCTTGTGCTTGTTGTTCAGTGAGCGCAGCTCGACCGACAAAATCGCGCTCTGCTGGCTCCCAGCTAATGGTCCACCCCATGTTGGCGGCTAAAGGCGAAATGGTTTCGTCCATATCTTGACCATATAAATTCATGCCCGCTTCCAAGCGCAAGGTATCGCGCGCGCCAAGGCCACACGGTGCTACACCTACTTTTAACAGAGCATCCCAGAATTCACCCGCACGTGCATTGGGCACCATGATTTCGTAACCTGCTTCACCGGTATAACCGGTAGTGGCAATAAATAAGTCTTCTGCTTGGACACCATAAAACGGCTTCATGCCTGCGACGGCTTCTTTTTGTGCATCAGAGAACAGCTCACCTGCTTTAGCTTTGGCATTCGGGCCTTGCACCGCAATCATTGCAAACTCATCACGTTCTGTGATGGTCACCGCAAAGCCTGCTGCTTGTTGGTTCAACCAATTTAGATCTTTTTCTTTGGTCGCTGAGTTCACGACTAAGCGGTAGTTGGTCGGCTCGAAATAATAGACGATTAAATCATCAACGACGCCACCGGCTTCGTTTAACATACCTGAATATAACGCTTTACCTTTGTCTTGTAATTTTGCCACGTCATTTGCGAGCAAGCGTTGTAGATAGGCTTTAGCATCATCTCCCACCACATCCACAATCGTCATATGTGACACATCAAACAT
Source organism: Glaciecola sp. (assembly GCA_040514355.1). Lineage (GTDB taxonomy): Bacteria > Pseudomonadota > Gammaproteobacteria > Enterobacterales > Alteromonadaceae > Opacimonas. Next base: position 255 of record JBEVCF010000090.1, on the reverse strand, counting down.
TCCCGCATCACGGCGCACACTGTGGTGTTCCTCGATTTGTGAACCGTAGTTAATTGGCATTTCCCAGCCAAAAAAATCGACCATTTTGGCACCGGCTTCAAGGTGTTTTGGATGCAAGATTGTTTTATTTGTCATGATGATTCTCGTCTTTTTTGATGAGTGAATACTACAAAAGCCCCTATGCAGGAACAAATTAAAAAGTTTTATATATAGATAAGGATTTTAAATGTATGAAAGATCATGTATAAGTATTGC
>JBEVCF010000089.1:0-1171 GCA_040514355.1 Glaciecola sp. | reverse complement strand
GCGAAGCGGTGTGTCCAAGGGTGGCGAATCCGAGCAAGGCAAGGGCGGGCGCCAGCGGACCAGCAAGGATCCAGTTTGAGGTTCCGTGCTGGAGGCCCGCCTCGTTGGCGACAAGGTGGTCCCGATCCAACCGACGCAGTTTGACATTTCCACGGCTCTGCGGATAATGCCCCTTCCCCATGCGCCCGTAGCTCAGCTGGATAGAGTACCTGGCTACGAACCAGGCGGTCGGAGGTTCGAATCCTTCCGCACGCGCCACTTACAACAAAAGCCCCGTCAGGGGCTTTTTTGTGCCCGTAGATTGTTCAGGATGAGAACCTCCGGCCACATAAATCTTGTGAATATGTTTGGCTGCAGTAGTGATATAACGTGATAGTGTGCTTTGATTACTATCGTAAGTTGGAGATAAAACTTACATCACATAAGAAAGAGTGTCGTCCGTCCCAAATCTATACTTTATTGTCGTGTGGACTGTGTTATTTCGTTCTATGCTAAGAAGAAACAGCAACATTACAACTACAAAGGAACGCTATGTCACACCTAAATATTCATCAGTTAGCTAGACTTCGACACCAACAAACGTTGTCTGATCCCTATCATGCCGCCGTTTTGTATCAGATCTTATACGTGCGCCACGAAAAACGATGCCCGACTGCCTATGTTCATCGTTACTGCAGTTTACAAACACGTTCTAATCTTCAACATCCCCACTTTTCAAAATTGCACTAACTACACTATGGGACGCTATACAGTCGTCCCAAAAACATTCTCTTTTTATACTGTTACACTCGGACTGATATTGCTTGACTGTTATTTATTGCGTTATTTTTGGGATAAATAAAAAACAGAGGTTGGAATAGAGAATTAAATAGCCGCTTGAAAAGCGGCTAGTGCAGTTAAGAATGATATTAATTTAATGTAATTGTTTAATATCGTCGAGATATCGTGAAATGAGTGTGGTGCGATTTTTGACATTAAGTTTTTTAAAGATATTCGCGCAATGGAATTTTACCGTGCGCTCAGAGATAAATAGGGTGTCACCGATACTGCGGTTGGTTTTGCCGGTAGAGATTTGAAACATAACTTCACGTTCTCGTGGGGATAGCGTCCGAAATTCAGGGTTCATTGTTGACCTCTTCTGTTATTAATACTCATCATTGAGTATTAATAT
>JBEVCF010000088.1:0-7296 GCA_040514355.1 Glaciecola sp. | reverse complement strand
CTAAATTTGTTGAAGTAACGCTATCGCATAAATATCGTGAAAAAACCGAAGACGGTACCATGGCAGGTGGTCCTATGTATTTTATGGACAAAGGATTGAACATGAAATGGCTTGCCGCTGCCTTTGCTGTTGCTACCGTCATTTGTTCCTTTGGCACAGGTAACCTACCACAATCCAATGGTATAGCGACCAGTATCGAGGCGACGTTTGGGTTTGACCCCATGGTAGTTGGCGGTGTGTTAGCGATTTTACTTGGGTTAGTGATTATCGGTGGTATCAAGCGTATCGCAGAGGTAACATCGAAAATTGTACCGATCATGGCAGTGATTTATATTATCGGTGCATTGGCTGTCATTTTTGCAAACTTAGGAAACATCGGACCTTCTTTTGCAGCGGTGATTTCAGATGCCTTTACGGGCAGTGCTGCTGCCGGTGGTTTCTTGGGCGCAAGTTTGGCGTATGCATTTAACCGGGGGGTAAACCGAGGGTTATTCTCCAATGAAGCTGGCCAAGGTTCAGCACCCATCGCACACGCGGCGGCTAAAACCAAAGAGCCAGTGTCAGAAGGGATGGTGTCAATCCTTGAGCCATTTATCGATACGATTATTATTTGTACGATTACCGGCTTGGTGATTTTATCCTCTGGGGTCTGGAAAGAAAAACATCAAAACGTGTTTGATGCATCCGATATGGTCATCATTGCGGGTCAGTATTCTGAGCAAAATGAGGCAGATTTAACCTCCTTATACCAATATCTCAACGGCATTGAAGGCAGTTCGGTTGAACGTTTTACCGGACGGGTACAAGTGATGAATGGAGAGGTGCAGGGCAATGATATGACTGTCTTGAATGCACGCTCCATTGCAGAGGAGGTACGTTTTTCCATTGGTGGCACCGAAGACCTATATTCAGGCATGTTGCTGATTGAAAATGGTGTTCCGCAAAAAGATAATTTAGTGGTCTCTGGTAAATCACTGGTGCACTCAGCCAAACTGACGACGATTGCCTTTACGCGTGGCTTCTTTGGCGATTTTGGGCAATATATCGTATCCATTGGTCTGTTATTGTTCGCCTTCTCAACAGCCATAGCATGGTCCTATTACGGTGATCGCGCAATGACCTATTTGGCCGGACCTAAATCTGTCATGCCATATCGTGTGGTGTATGTAGCAGGTTTCTTCTGGGCTGCATTCTCTGATACCACTTTAGTCTGGACGTTTTCGGCGATTGCGATTGTTGTCATGACACTGCCTAACTTGTTCGGTATTGTCATGTTACGCAAAGAAATGAAGTTGTTGATGAACACTTACTGGGATAAGCAAAAACAGCAATAAATAGAGACGAAATTCAAAAGCTGATATTATAGTGATATCAGCTTTTTTTGTATCAAAAATAACTAGGAATGCAACATGCTCATTGATTGCCCCGCCTGTAAGAAAAAAATATCCGATAAAGCCAAAGTATGCCAGCATTGTGATTTTGCAGTGGGTGCAGCAGATGCAGATTCACTTTTACGACAAAAAAAGCAAGCACAGTATGCCAAACATCAATCTTTGCAAATGCAGTCATTTGTCGCAGTAATTGTATTTCTAGCCGGTTTTGCATTGATGTATTTGGAACCCGATGTGCGCAGTAACCAACACAGTCTCGGAATGTTGTTATGTGTAATTGGGTTTATTTGGTATATCGTCAATCGTGTGCGCTTGGTGATGATCAAGGGCTTTTCAATGAAATTTTGGAAGATCTAAAGATGGATGTCGAACAACTTGTCGCGGCAATGACCCCCGACGTTTTTGCAAACCTGCAACAAGCCGTAGAAACGGGCAAATGGCTTAATGGTGAAGCCTTGACCCCCGCACAGAAAGAACATGCTCTTGCTGCAGTTTTACTGTATCAAGCTAAGGTTGCCCAGACCAACGAGCATATGACGATTGGTGCAGATGGTGAGATGGTTCAGAAGTCTAAATCTGAGTTGCGCCAAGCGTTAAAAAATGAAACTGAGATTTTACGCACGCGTTTGAGTGATGAGTAAGTCTCAGAGCCTCTAGCTTATTATTACAAGCGATATGTGACTACTGTAATAGTGTCATCTCACCACATAAATCTTGTAACATCCATTGTTTGGCTTGTTCAGTATCATTAGTCTGTGATAGAACAAAATGTAGCTTGGTCAATGCGGCTTCTGGGGTCATGTCATAGCCTGATATGACACCGACATCCTGAAGTGCTTGACCGTTGGCGTACCCTTGCATGTTGACTTTCCCATGCAAGCATTGTGTGCAATTGATAATAATGATCCCGCGTCGCGTCGCGTCCTCAAATACCTGTAATAATGCTGTTTGGTTAGGGGCATTCCCCACACCATACGACATTATGATCATGGCTCGAACGGGTTGTTGCAAAAGATTAGTAATAATATCTAAACTGATCCCAGGATACAAAATGACCATCGCAACAGGTTGGGCTTTGATAGGATAGGTTTGTAGTTGGTTCGCCGTGATATTTTCTGTCTTGGTGAGCTGAGTATGCGGGTGAATATCAATAGCAATCCCTGCATCAATTAAGGCTGGATAATTGGGAGAGGCAAACGCGGCAAAACCATCAGCATCGACTTTACGAGCGCGATTCCCCCTCAGTAATTGATGATTAAAAAATAAGGTGACCTCTGGTACTGGATAATTTGCTGCGATATATAACGCGTTAAGTAGATTAATCTGGCCATCTGAACGCAATTCAGCGATAGGGATCTGCGAACCAGTCACAATCACTGGTTTAGTTAAGTGTTGTAACATAAAAGACAATGCAGATGCTGTGTAGGCCATTGTATCAGTGCCATGAAGGATAATAAATCCGTCGTATTGCTCGTAATGCGCCACAATATCATCAGCGATCATCTGCCAATCACTGGGGTGCATATCCGATGAATCTAATAGTGTTGGATATTCATGAATAGTAAAGTTGGGCATTTCAGGACGGTAAAATTCTGGCATTTTAGCCACTGTGGATTGTAGAAACCCAGTGACAGGTTGATACCCTTTATCAGAGGGTGCCATGCCAATTGTACCGCCCGTGTAAGCGACATATATATGTTTTTTGGTCTCGCTCATAGCAGTGAAATGCCCTTGTGTTACATAATTACTCAGTGCTCAAAAAAAGAGCATGGTTAACACGCTTACACTGATGTAAAGCATTTATGCCTTAGTCGGTGTAAACTGTCCGACGATATCTTCACCTGCAGCTTGTTTGTCAGCGTGATAGCTAGAGCGTACCATCGGCCCACAAGCGGCATGCGTAAAACCAATTGCCTTGGCGTAATCACCCAAGGCATCAAATTCGGCAGGGCTGACATAACGCTTCACTGGATAGTGATGGCGCGATGGTTGTAAATACTGACCGAGCGTCAGCATATCCACATTGTGTGCTCGCAAATCGTCTAATACAGTTTGGATTTCTTCGTTAGTTTCCCCCATCCCCATCATTAAACCAGATTTGGTGGGAATATGAGGGTGCTGAGCTTTAAATTTTTTGAGCAAGTCCAAAGACCATTGATAATTCGCACCGGGTCGACATTCGCGATACAGACGCGGGATCGTTTCCAAGTTGTGATTGAACACATCTGGCAAACCATGTTGCAAAATGTCTAAAGCACGATCCATTCGCCCCCTAAAATCAGGGACCAAAACTTCAATTTTGGTGTTGGGTGAATGTTGACGAATCGCATTGATACAATCGACAAAGTGCTGTGCGCCACCATCTCTTAAATCATCGCGGTCCACAGATGTGATCACCACATATTTTAAATCCATCTGGGCAATCGTTTTGGCCAATTTCTCTGGCTCTTCTGCACTCGGAGGGAGTGGCTTGCCATGGGCTACATCACAGAAAGGGCAACGACGCGTACAAATGTCGCCCAAAATCATAAACGTGGCCGTACCATGGTTGAAGCACTCTGCTAAATTCGGGCAACTTGCCTCTTCACACACGGAGTGGAGATTGTTTTCGCGCAACACCTTTTTGATGTTGTCAATACGATCTGTGGTACGAGGTAGTTTGATTTTTATCCATTCAGGTTTGCGTAACATTTCCTCTTTTTCAGTCGGGATAATGGTAACCGGAATGTGTTTTACTTTTTCATCATCGCGTAATTTTACGCCTGCTTGTGGTCGTGAGTTACTCATCAAAACCTTCTCTGTATGCTAATTCATTGATGCCTATCAGCTGACAAAACAACTCGACAATAGACTGACCTGTTTCAGCCATTGTAGCACAACCCCCAAGCCTAGCACTATCTGTCATTTGTAGTCCTGCATAGCCGCAGGGGTTGATATGCAAAAACGGTTGTAAATCCATATTCACATTCAAAGCCAAACCGTGAAACGAGCAGCCTTTGCGAATACGCAATCCCACCGAACAAATTTTTTGCTCGTCGACATAGACACCCGGTGCATCTTTTTTGGGGTATGCCGTTATGCCGTCTTTCGCTAAGTGATTGACGATACAGCTTTCTAGTGCCGTAACAAGCTCCCTTACACCCAATTTGTGACGTTTGATGTTGAGTAGCACGTACATCATCTGTTGACCGGGGCCGTGATAGGTTACTTGTCCGCCACGGTCGACTTGAATGATGGGAATATTACTGGGATTGAGGATGTGTTCAGCTTTTCCAGCTTGGCCTTGAGTATACACGGGATCGTGTTCAACTAGCCAGATTTCGTCTGGCGTAGTAGCAGTACGCTCATCGGTAAAGGTTTGCATTCGCTCCCAAATAGGAAGATATGTTTGACGTCCTAATTGTCGGATAATGGTTTGCATTAGATAACAACACGAACTAAATCAAGGGCCGATATTTCGGTATAAATGGTTTCCATGTGTTCTTTTGAGGTGACTTTTACACTCACCGAAACCGAATGGTAATTACCTTTTGCACTGGGTTTGACAGTCGGCGAATAATCGCCTGGAGCAAGTTGTTGTAGGCGTGCCACCACTACATTTGGCAACTCAGGATCTGCGACGCCAAGTATTTTGAAGGTTTGGAAACATGGAAAATCGAGTAGTTCGTCAAATTTAGTGTCCACAATAAGCCCTTTACGCAAAAAAAAACGGCCTAAATTATACACCTAGGCCATTTTTAATGCATCAAACAAATTTATTTGTTACTACTGCCGTCACCACCAAATTGTAAACGAATATAGTCCATGGCTTTACTCATAATCCCACCCTCAGAGACAGTTTGTAGTGCAACTAATGGATAGTCCGCAATGGTGTGATCATCGATTTGCAAAAACAAAGTACCGACAACTTCCCCTTTTTGCAAAGGTGCTTGTAATTGTTTGTCTAGCACAAAGTTCGCTTTTAGGTTCTTGGCTTGACCGCGAGGGATGGTAATAGATACATCTTGATTGATCCCTAAGTCAACTGTTTCTCTATCACCCATATAGATACGATGAGAAACAAAGCTTTCACCCGCGGAGTAAGGCTTGACACTTTCAAAGAAACGGAAACCGTAGCGTAACAGTTTTTTATTCTCAGTTTTGCGTGCACGTTCTGATTCAGTCCCCATAACCACTGAAATTAGACGCATATCACCTTGGGTGGCTGAAGTAATCAGTGAGTAACCTGCATCAGCGGTATAACCTGTCTTGATCCCATCAACGTTTAGTGCCTTATCCCATAATAGTGAATTGCGGTTAAACTGCTTGATGTTGTTGTAGGTAAATTCTTTCTTGCTGTAAAGCTGATACTCGTTGGGATTGTCATTGATCAATGCTTTGGATAACAACGCCATATCGCGTGGCGTGGTCACATGCTCAGCATCGTGTAAACCGTGCGAATTGACAAAATTTGTACTGGTCATACCGAGCTTAGCAGCGTAGGCGTTCATCATACTGGCGAAGGCGTCTTGACTACCGGCAACGTGCTCAGCCATAGCGACACACGCATCGTTGCCTGATTGGATGACAATGCCATGCATCAAGTCAGATACACTGACACGCGTACCTACTTCGATAAACATTTTGGATGAATCTGGAAAGTTTTTTGCCCATGCATTTTCAGAAATCAGCACTTCGTCGTCTAGTCTAATATTACCCGCTTGTAGTTCCTGACCAATGACGTACATAGTCATGATTTTGGTTAAACTCGCAGGCGCGAGTTGCATGTCCGCATTTTTTTCAGCAATCACATGACCAGTATTGGCATCAAGTAGAATAAACCCTTCAGCTGCGACAGTAGGCGCTGGTGGGATCACTACAACGGCTTGTGCAGAGGTGATGTTAAAAAGAAAAATCACACTCCACAAGAGCGAGAGAAAACGGTGTTTATGCATGAGTCATCCTGAATGTCTTTATTATTGTTTAATTGTATCAAGTTTAGATGTCGAATTTGACCGTTGAACCAAAAAAAAGTTGCACATTGCTTATTGCGTAACCAAAAACGCGGATGGATAACCGTTTTCTTGGAGATCGTTGAGCGCTAGAGTGGCGAGTGTGGTGTCTGAAAAAGGACCTAGCAAAATTTTGTGCAGGTTCGCTACAGTAGAAACGATACCGTTATTCTGATAGAGCAAGCCCAGTCCTTCAGCGAGGGATTGTGCTTTGCTTGGGTCAGAAAGCGCAACTACTTGGATAAATGTCTTGGCCCTGACTTCTGCACTAACCGCTTTTGCTGGACTAGGGGTTGCCAAGGGGGGCTGAGGTGCGTTTTGCGCAACCTCTACCGGTTCTATCTGACGTTCAGCCAGGGGCAAAATGTTAACCCCCTGTGGGGTGATCTGTAATGCATCAGCATAGGGACGGGTGGTACCGTTGCCAACCGTAACCTGATTGTCCTCATCAATGTGGATCACTTCGACGTGCACATCTGTGGTCCCTGTTTTTAAAAAATCCAGTGCTTTGGCGGCCGCGAAGGACAAATCGATAATACGCCCTGGATGAAAAGGCCCCCGGTCGTTGACTCTTACAATCAATGAATTGTTATTGGCCAAATTGGTGACGCGCACATAACTCGGTAGAGGCAGAGTTTTATGAGCAGCGGTGAATTCATACATGTCAAACACTTCGCCATTTGAAGTGAGGTGACCGTGAAACTTTTGTCCATACCAAGAAGCACCACCGGTTTGTGCATAGCCTTTACCATCAAGCAGGGGATGGTAGCGTATCCCGTTAATTGTATAAGCACGCATATTTGCCATACGATAGGGTTCGTATTTGGGAATAACAGGGGAGGGCTCGTGATCGGGGATCAGTTGGATAGGCGCAGAATCAATCCGCATCGAATATCGGCTAGGCGCTTGCGCAC
>JBEVCF010000087.1:6191-26181 GCA_040514355.1 Glaciecola sp. | reverse complement strand
TACCTACGTTAACGTGCGGTTTCGTACGTTCAAACTTTTCTTTTGCCATTTTTCTCGTTTCCTAGTTAAAAAGTCCGACCCAAAATAGCTAGACCGGACCGAACCTTCAATTAAGATTATTGACGGGTTTCGATAATTGCTTGAGCCACGTTATTAGGTGCCTCTGAATAATTAAAGAACTCCATCGAATAGGACGCACGGCCTTGCGTTGCAGAACGCAAGTCAGTTGCATATCCAAACATTTCTGAAAGTGGCACTTTAGCACGAACAATCTTGATACCTGCTACACCCTCTTCCATACCTTCGATCATGCCGCGACGACGGTTTAGATCACCGACAACATCACCCATCCACTCTTCAGGAGTGGTAACTTCTACTTTCATTGTAGGTTCTAAGAGTACTGGAGAGGCGTCCAATGCACCTTTCTTGAAACCCATAGAGCCTGCAATTTTAAACGCCATTTCGGAACTGTCAACATCGTGGTAAGAACCATCGTATAACGTGACCTTTACATCCAACATGGGGTAGCCTGCTAAAACACCAGATTGCATTTGTTCTTGAATGCCTTTATCTACAGCAGGGATATATTCTTTTGGCACTACGCCACCAACGATGGCATTTTCGAAGTGGTAACCTGCACCTTCTTCTTGTGGTTCAATCTTCAACCATACATGGCCATACTGACCCTTACCGCCTGATTGACGCACAAATTTGCCTTCCACTTCAACCGTTGAACGAATGGTTTCACGGTAAGCAACTTGAGGTTTACCTACATTACACTCAACGCTGAACTCGCGTTTCATACGGTCGACAATGATATCTAGGTGAAGTTCACCCATGCCCGAAATAATCGTCTGTCCTGATTCATCGTCAGTGTGTACTCGGAATGACGGATCTTCAGCAGCTAGCTTACTTAATGCTATGCCCATCTTCTCTTGATCGGCTTTTGAGCGAGGCTCGACGGCAATTGAAATAACGGGCTCAGGGAATTCCATACGTTCAAGCGTAATCACATTGCCCGCATCACACAAGGTATCACCGGTTGTGACATCTTTCATACCGATGGCAGCAGCAATATCGCCTGCACGTACTTCTTTTAGTTCTTCACGGTCATTAGCGTGCATTTGCACTATGCGTCCAAAGCGTTCACGTTTGCCTTTAACCGGGTTATAAACTGTATCACCCGTTTTAACTACACCCGAATAGACACGGAAAAACGTGAGTGTACCGACAAATGGGTCAGTAGCGATTTTAAATGCAAGCGCAGAAAATGGCGCCTCGTCGTCAGCAGGTCGAGACGCTTCGGTCTCTTCTTTATCATTTAATACGCCAGTAATCGCTTTGACTTCGGTTGGTGATGGTAAGTATTCGATAACCGCATCAAGTACAGCTTGTACGCCTTTATTTTTGAATGCTGAACCACAGGTCGCAAGTACTATCTCATTATTGAGGGTGCGGGTGCGCAATCCAGCTTTAATTTCAGCTTCGGTGAGTTCTTCACCTTCAAGATATTTGTCCATCAACGCTTCAGAAGCTTCCGCTGCCGCTTCAACCAACTCAGTGCGTAACTCAGTGGCGCGGTCTAACAATTCGGCGGGCACGTCTTCGTAAGTGAAAGTTGTCCCTTTGTCTTCTTCGTTCCAGTTGATGGCTTTCATTTTGATCAAATCAATGACACCGGTGAAATGTTCTTCAGCACCGATGTTCAGGTGAATAGGTACACACTGTGCACCAAGACGGTTACGGATTTGACCGACAACACGCTCAAAGTCTGCCCCGGCACGGTCCATTTTGTTGACAAATACCATACGTGGTACTTCGTATTTGTCGGCTTGGCGCCATACCGTTTCAGATTGTGGTTCTACACCTGATGAACCACAGAATACAACAACCGCACCATCTAATACGCGCAGTGAACGTTCAACTTCAATTGTAAAGTCTACGTGTCCTGGGGTATCAATAATGTTGATGCGGTGTTGGTCAAACTGCTGTTCCATACCTGCCCAAAAGCAGGTAGTAGCAGCAGAGGTAATCGTGATCCCGCGCTCCTGTTCCTGTTCCATCCAGTCCATAGTGGCTGCACCGTCATGGACCTCACCAATTTTGTGAGACATACCAGTGTAGAATAAAACACGTTCCGTAGTCGTGGTTTTGCCCGCATCTACGTGCGCACAAATACCGATGTTACGGTAACGAGAGATAGGAGTTTGACGAGCCATATTATCCTCTTAATGGTCCTAGTCTGACTACCAACGGTAGTGAGCAAACGCTTTGTTTGCTTCAGCCATACGGTGTACGTCTTCACGCTTCTTAACCGCAGAACCTTTGTTTTCAGATGCGTCTAACATCTCAGCTGCTAGGCGTTGTGCCATAGACTTCTCGCCACGTTTACGGGCTGCTTCTACTAACCAACGCATGCCTAGTGCATTACGACGAACTGGGCGAACTTCAACGGGTACTTGGTACGTTGAACCACCAACACGACGAGATTTAACCTCGACAGTCGGACGGATGTTCTCTAGTGCATCTTCAAATACATCTAAGTGTGGTTTGCTAGTTTTTTCAGCAACAATATCAAGCGCGCCATAAACGATCTTTTCAGCTGTTGATTTTTTGCCGTCGAGCATTACGACATTCATGAATTTAGCAAGTAATTCTGATCCGAACTTAGGATCTGGTAGGATTTTACGTTGACCTACGACTCTTCTTCTTGGCATGTTCTTCTCCGTGTAGAATTCAGGGGATACCCAAAACTCATTAAAAGTTAATGTTTGGCCTTACTAACGGAGTACCGTTAAGACTTAGGCCTTTTCGCACCGTACTTAGAACGGGCTTGTTTACGATCGTTTACACCTGCGCAGTCCAATGTACCGCGAACTGTGTGATAACGAACACCTGGTAAATCTTTAACACGACCACCACGGATTAATACCACGCTGTGCTCTTGTAAGTTGTGACCTTCACCACCGATGTATGAAGATACTTCAAAACCGTTGGTCAAACGAACACGGCATACTTTACGTAATGCAGAGTTCGGCTTCTTAGGCGTAGTTGTATATACACGAGTACATACACCACGACGTTGTGGGCAAGCTTCTAAAGCCGCAACGTTGCTTTTTACAACGGGCTTTTTACGAGGCTTACGCACTAACTGGTTAACTGTTGCCATTAACTAGCTCCTGAGTAATAAAAATTTAAGTAATGCACCATGCATTACCCACGTACTGTAATAAGAATTTGCTCTCATTCTTAAAACAAAAAACCGCGACCAAAGGATTTCTCCTTATTTCGGGTCGCGGAATTCTAAAGATCAAACGCTCGTATGTCAAGCGTTTGCCCTTATCCTATCGTCTCTATTCTTCGTCAGTACTTGGCAGATCTGTATCAGCGTTTAACGCTTCAGATAAGGCAAGTGCCGCTTCATCAACAGACACGGACATGTCAGCTTCGCTCAACTCTTGAGCTTTGCGCGCTGCACGTTTTTCGTGATACGCGTAACCAGTACCAGCAGGGATCAAGCGACCCACGATGACGTTTTCTTTCAGACCACGTAAATCGTCTTCTTTACCCTGTACTGCTGCTTCGGTTAGTACACGTGTTGTTTCTTGGAACGATGCCGCTGAAATGAATGATTCAGTCGATAGTGATGCCTTCGTGATACCCAATAATTGGATTTCATATTTGGCTGGCACTTTACCGGCCGCTTCAAGTTCACGGTTAGCTATTTTCACCTGAGACACCTCAAGTTGCTCACCCGCTAGGAAGCGTGAATCTCCTGCATCCGTGATATTACACTTACGTAACATCTGACGGATAACCACTTCAATGTGCTTATCGTTAATTTTTACACCTTGTAAACGATATACTTCTTGTACTTCGTTTACGATGTAGTTAGAAACAGCACTTACACCACGTAGACGTAAGATGTCATGTGGAGATTCTGGACCATCGGCGATAACTTCACCTTTGGAGATTGATTCCCCTTCAAATACGTTAAGCTGACGCCATTTCGGGATCATCTCTTCGTATACATCACCTTGTGGTGGGGTAATAGTCAGGCGTTTCTTACCTTTCGTTTCTTTACCAAAGCCGATGACACCAGAGATTTCTGCTAAGATTGCAGGCTCCTTCGGTTTACGCGCTTCGAACAAGTCAGCAACGCGAGGTAGACCACCCGTGATATCACGTGTTTTCGATGCTTCCTGAGGAATACGCGCTAGCACGTCACCTTCTTTGGCATCCATACCATTGGTTGCAACAATCGTTGTCAAACTTGGTAGGCGGATTTCTTGTAAACCAAATTCCTCTGATTCCAGAATTAGCTTAGGCTCTTTGGCATTTGCCTTGGATAGGTCTTTTACCACGATACGGCTTAGACCAGTCAAATCATCGGTTTGAGTCTCTGTATTTGAGTCATCGACATCCGCAAAGGTAATTTTTGCAGGACGCTCAGTGATGATTGGGTGACTATGCGGATCCCAGTTCGCTACGATGTCGCCACCGTTTACTTGAGAACCATCATCAACTGCTAGAATGGCACCATAAGGGACTTTATAGCGCTCTTTCTCACGGCCTTGGTCATCAATCACAGTCAACTCAGTTGAACGCGAGATGATAACTAACTTACCGTCTTGGTTACGTACTGACTTAGCATTGTGAAGTTTTAATGAACCGGTTGTTTTGACCGCAACTGAGTTTTCAGCCGATGCTCTTGATGCTGCACCACCAATGTGGAAGGTACGCATCGTTAACTGTGTACCAGGCTCACCGATTGACTGTGCTGCAATAACACCCACTGCTTCACCGCGACCGACCATGTGACCACGTGCAAGGTCACGACCGTAACAGTTTGCACAGACACCGTGATCGTTATCACAGGTGATAACCGAACGTACAATGACTTGGTCAACAGAGTTTGCTTCAAGCATATCTACTAACGCTTCATCTAGTAAGGTGTTACGTGCAACCAACACTTCATCATCCGTACCTGGTTTGATCACGTCTTGTGCGACAACACGACCAAGTACACGCTCACGCAATGGCTCTACGACGTCTCCACCTTCGATAAGTGGTGTCATTACAACACCTTCTAAGGTGCCACAGTCATCGTTGGTGATAACCAAATCTTGCGCAACATCAACCAAACGACGCGTCAGGTAACCCGAGTTGGCTGTTTTCAATGCGGTATCGGCAAGACCTTTACGCGCACCGTGCGTAGAAATAAAGTACTGTAATACGTTTAGACCTTCACGGAAGTTAGCCGTGATAGGCGTTTCGATGATTGAACCATCTGGTTTTGCCATTAGACCACGCATACCCGCTAGCTGACGAATCTGTGCGGCTGAACCACGCGCGCCAGAGTCGGCCATCATGTAAACAGAGTTAAATGAGTTTTGCTCTTCTTCGTTGCCTTCAGCATTGATGACGGTTTCTTTTTCAAGATTCTCCATCATCGCTTTCGCAACTTTTTCATTGGCTGTTGACCAAATATCGATAACTTTATTGTAGCGCTCACCGGCAGTCACAAGACCTGATTGGAATTGTTCTTGGATTTCAACAACTTCTTCTTCAGCTGCTTCGATAATGGTTTTCTTCGCATCAGGGATAACCATGTCATCAATACCCACTGACGCACCTGCGATCATCGCATAGTGGAAACCGGTATACATGATTTGGTCAGCCGCAATAACGGTGTCTTTCAAACCTAGTTTACGATAACAAACGTTGAGAAGATTTGAGATCTGCTTCTTTTTCATCGGCTGGTTGATCACTTCAAAGTCTAAACCTTGAGGTAAAATCAACGACAAGATTGCACGGCCTACCGTGGTGTCTTTAATCGATGTTTTCTCAACTTTTTCGCCAGCTTCATTGACATCGTATTCAGTGATGCGCACTTTGACGCGAGCATGTAACTCAGCTTGTTCCGTACGGTATGCTTTTTCAGCTTCGTGCGGGCTTGAGAAGACCATGCCTTCACCTTTGCCGTTAATGCGATCACGGGTTAGGTAGTAAAGACCTAATACAACGTCCTGTGAAGGTACGATAATCGGATCACCGTTTGCAGGTGAAAGAATATTGTTGGTCGACATCATCAACGCACGCGCTTCTAATTGCGCTTCGATCGTCAATGGTACGTGAACCGCCATTTGGTCACCATCGAAGTCGGCGTTGAACGCAGAACATACGAGTGGGTGAAGACGGATCGCTTTACCTTCAATTAGCGTTGGTTCAAATGCTTGGATACCCAAACGGTGCAGTGTAGGTGCACGGTTTAGTAGCACAGGATGTTCACGGATGACATCGTCTAACACTTCCCATACTTCTGGTGCTTCACGCTCAACTAATTTCTTAGCTGCTTTGATCGTTGTCGCCAAACCACGTGCTTCAAGCTTGCCGTAGATGAATGGTTTGAATAACTCAAGTGCCATTTTCTTCGGTAAACCACACTGATGTAAACGTAAGGTCGGGCCTGCAGTAATTACTGAACGACCAGAGTAGTCAACACGCTTACCAAGTAAGTTTTGACGGAAACGACCTTGCTTACCTTTGATCATATCAGCAAGCGATTTTAGTGGACGCTTGTTTGAACCGGTAATCGCGCGACCACGACGACCGTTATCTAACAAGGCATCGACCGCTTCTTGTAACATACGTTTTTCGTTGCGCACAATGATATCAGGCGCAGCGAGATCCAATAAACGCTTCAAACGGTTATTACGGTTAATGACACGTCGATATAGATCATTTAGGTCCGATGTCGCAAAGCGACCACCGTCTAGTGGAACCAAAGGACGTAAATCAGGTGGTAGTACCGGTAATACTGTCATGATCATCCACTCTGGCTTATTACCAGACTGCTGAAATGACTCTAATAACTTAAGACGCTTGGTGATTTTCTTGCGCTTGGTTTCAGAGTTGATCGTTGGTAACTCTTCACGCATAGCAGCGACGTCAGCATCTACATCTAAGACTTTTAGTAAGTCAAAGACCGCTTCTGCACCCATTTTCGCTTCAAATTCGTCACCGTGTTCTTCTAACGCATCAAGGTACTCTTCTTCAGTTAATAATTGAGCACGCTCAAGCGTAGTCAGACCTGGCTCTGTCACAACGTATGATTCGAAATACAAGACGCGCTCGATATCACGTAACGTCATGTCTAACATCAAACCAATACGCGACGGCAATGATTTTAAGAACCAAATATGAGCGACAGGGCTCGCTAATTCAATGTGACCCATACGCTCACGACGAACTTTCGCCAACGTTACTTCTACGCCACATTTTTCACAAATTACACCGCGGTGCTTAAGTCGTTTGTATTTGCCACACAAACACTCGTAATCTTTTACCGGGCCAAAGATTCTTGCACAGAACAAACCATCACGCTCAGGTTTGAACGTTCTATAGTTAATGGTTTCTGGCTTTTTCACTTCACCAAAAGACCATGAACGTACCATGTCAGGTGATGCCAGACCAATTCGAATATTATCGAACTCTTCTGTTTTGTTTTGTTGCTTTAGAAACTTTAATAAGTCTTTCACGTTTTTCTCCCTTCGGAGTGGGTTGAATGACCCGAGGTATGCTCGGGTCAACCTATCTCACTTTGCACAAGTACGTTTGGTACTTATGCGGCTTACTGTTCTTCTAACTCGATGTTGATACCAAGTGAACGGATTTCTTTCAACAATACGTTGAATGACTCTGGCATGCCAGGCTCCATTCTATGGTCGCCGTCGACGATGTTCTTATACATCTTCGTACGACCGTTCACATCATCAGATTTCACGGTAAGCATTTCTTGTAGCGTATATGCTGCACCGTATGCTTCAAGCGCCCATACTTCCATCTCACCGAAACGCTGACCACCAAACTGAGCTTTACCGCCCAATGGCTGTTGGGTAACAAGTGAATATGAACCTGTAGAGCGCGCGTGCATCTTGTCATCAACCAAGTGGTTAAGTTTCAACATGTACATGTAACCTACTGTTACAGGACGCTCAAACGCACGACCTGTACGGCCATCATATAGATTGATTTGACCACTCTCAGGGATATCAGCCAGCTTCAACATTTCTTTGATCTCTGCTTCAGTCGCACCGTCAAAGACAGGGGTTGCTACTGGTACACCTTTGCGTAAATTTTCTGCTAAGCGCTTGATTTCTTCATCAGAGAAAGAGTCGATATCCACTTCTTGCTGTGAATCACCTAAGTTATATACTTCTTTTAAGAAAGCACGTAACTTAGCGACTTCTTGATGTTCCTTGATCATGCGGTCGATCTTCACACCCAAACCGTGTGCTGCCATACCTAAGTGCGTTTCCAGGATCTGTCCGATGTTCATCCGCGATGGTACACCTAGTGGATTCAATACGATGTCAACAGGCGTACCGTTATCATCATAAGGCATATCTTCCACAGGCTGGATAGCCGAGATAACACCTTTGTTACCGTGACGACCGGCCATTTTATCACCTGGTTGGATGTGACGTTTCACTGCTAAGTACACTTTAACGACTTTTAGTACGCCAGGTTGCAAATCATCACCTTGGATGATCTTCTGACGCTTCGCTTCAAGCTTCTTATCAAATGTTGCGCGTACTTCAGCGTGCTGTTCTGCCGCAGAGTCGAGTTCATTTTGCGCAGCTTCGTCTTGCAATGCGATATCAAACCATTTTTCACGTGGTGTATCATTTAGCTTCTCTTCGGCAATGCCATTCGATAACAAGGTGTTGCGAACACGTGCAAAAATACCGTCTTCTAAAATTTCAAGCTCATCTGATAAGTCTTTTTTGACTTCTTTCAAATGCATCTCTTCAATTTCTTTTGCACGGGCGTCTTTTTCAACACCGTCGCGCGTGAAAACTTGTACGTCAATGACGGTACCATGTACTGAGTTAGGTACGCGCAAAGATGTGTCTTTTACATCAGACGCTTTCTCACCGAAAATTGCTCTTAATAGTTTTTCTTCTGGAGTCAGTTGCGTTTCGCCTTTAGGGGTTACTTTACCCACTAAGATATCGCCGCCTTTCACTTCAGCACCGATATAAACGACCCCTGATTCGTCTAATTTACCTAATGCAGACTCACCTACATTGGGAATATCAGCCGAAATCTCTTCTGGACCTAATTTCGTATCACGTGCCACACAGCTAAGTTCTTGAATGTGAATCGTCGTGAAACGGTCTTCTTGCGCTACGCGCTCAGAGATCAAAATTGAATCTTCGAAGTTATAACCATTCCAAGGCATGAAAGCGATGCGCATATTTTGACCTAGTGCCAAATCACCAAGGTCTGTAGATGGACCATCAGCTAACACATCACCGACTACGACCGGTTCGCCAACGTTACACGTCGGTTTTTGGTTAATACACGTGTTTTGGTTTGAACGCGTGTATTTGGTCAAGTTATAAATATCGATACCTGCTTCACCAGGCACCATCTCTGCTTCGTTGACCTTCACTACAATACGAGAAGCATCAACATAATCAATGACACCACCACGTTTTGCGACAACCGTTACACCAGAGTCAACCGCAACGGTTTTCTCCATACCGGTACCAACTAATGGCTTGTCAGCCTTCAATGTAGGTACTGCTTGACGTTGCATGTTCGCACCCATCAAAGCACGGTTGGCGTCATCGTGTTCTAAGAATGGAATGATTGATGCGGCAACAGACACGATTTGCTGAGACGAGACATCCATATATTTGATATCTGACTTTTGCATCAATGTCGTTTCACCACGGTGACGACATGGGATTAACTCATCGACTAGCTGGTTGTTAGCATCAACGGCTACGTTTGCCTGTGCAATCGCGTATTGACCCTCTTCAATCGCCGATAAGTAATCGATCTCATCGGTAACTTGACCATCAATAACGCGACGATAAGGTGTTTCTAAGAAACCGTAGTCATTTGTTCGTGCAAACGAAGCTAATGAGTTGATCAAACCGATGTTTGGACCTTCAGGTGTTTCGATTGGACATACACGACCATAGTGAGTGGGATGTACGTCACGGACTTCAAAACCTGCACGCTCACGTGTCAAACCACCCGGACCTAATGCAGAAATACGACGTTTGTGCGTGACTTCTGAAAGCGGGTTGTTTTGGTCCATGAACTGAGATAATTGGCTTGAACCAAAGAACTCTTTTACTGCCGCAGAAATTGGCTTAGCGTTAATGAGGTCTTGAGGCATAACATTGTCAAGATCACCCAAGCTCAAACGCTCTTTTACTGCACGTTCAACACGTACAAGACCAACACGGAATTGGTTTTCAGCCATTTCACCAACACTACGTATACGACGGTTACCTAAGTGGTCAATATCATCCACTTCATCTTTTCCATCACGAATCGTAATTAATTGCTGCATAACTGCGACAATGTCTTCTTTACTCAAAGTGCCCGCACCTTCAATCTCATCGCGACCAAGGCGTCGATTGAATTTCATACGACCTACCGCTGATAAGTCATAGCGCTCATCAGAGAAAAACAAATTGTCAAATAGTGTTTCGGCTGCGTCTTTTGTGGGTGGCTCACCAGGACGCATCATGCGATAGATTTCAACCAATGCTGACAAACGGTCTGTGGTTGAATCAATACGCAAAGTATCTGAGATGTAAGAACCGTGGTCGAGCTCATTGATATACAGGGTATTAAACTCTGAAATACCTGCTGCTTTGATATTCTCAAGAATCTCCAGTGTCAACTCAGCATTTGCTTCAGCAATAAGTTCACCAGACGATTCATCTATCATGTTGCGTTTTAAGACACGACCTAGAATGTACTCAGCAGGTACTTCTAATTCAGTAATCTTGGCTTTTTCTAATGCACGCGTATGACGTGCTGAAATACGACGACCTTGTTCAACGAGTACGTTGCCATCACCGTCGATAATATCAAATTGTGCAGTCTCACCGCGTAAACGGTCAGGCACAATTTCCATCATGGTTTTGTCATCGGCAAAACGAATTTTGACATCGTCGTAGAATAAATCCAAGATCTCTTCTGTAGAGAACTCTAATGCACGTAAAATGATAGAC
This sequence comes from Glaciecola sp., assembly GCA_040514355.1. Taxonomy (GTDB): domain Bacteria; phylum Pseudomonadota; class Gammaproteobacteria; order Enterobacterales; family Alteromonadaceae; genus Opacimonas. The sequence goes on along the minus strand of JBEVCF010000087.1, from coordinate 15,136 downwards.
GCTGGAAGTTTACGTCGTCTGTCGATACGTACAAATAAATTATCTTTTGGATCGAATTCAAAGTCCAACCAAGAACCACGGTAAGGAATAACACGTGCGTTATACAAAACTTTACCGGAAGAGTGAGTCTTACCTTTGTCGTGATCGAAGAACACACCCGGTGAACGATGTAACTGAGAAACAATAACACGCTCAGTACCGTTGATCACAAATGTGCCGTTTTCGGTCATCAATGGGATTTCACCCATGTAGACTTCTTGTTCTTTGATATCTTTTACAGTACCAGGTGCAGCGTCTTTATCAAACAACACCAAACGCAATTTCACGCGTAGTGGTGCAGAATAGGTAACACTGCGGATTTGACATTCACGGACGTCAAAAACAGGTTCACCTAGACGGTAACTGACATACTGTAGCTCTGAATTCCCAGAATAACTTTTAATCGGGAATACTGAACCGAATGCAGCTTCTAAGCCTTTATTGTTGTCACCATCGACATCAATAAACTTCTTAAAAGAGTCCAGTTGAATGGAAAGGAGGTATGGAATATCCAATAAACTCCCAGACCTCTTGTTTTTTTTCCAATATTTGTCACTGTTAGGTGACTTGGATTTACGCTGATTATAGACCAAGAAAGAGGTGATAAAATCTTGTATATCTATAGCGCAAAAAAGCAGGTGGACAAAAATCCACCTGCTTTTGCCATTTCTGGCAGCAAGTAATTAAAAATTACTTAACTTCAACTTCAGCGCCAGCTTCAACTAGAGTTGCTTTCAACTCTTCAGCTTCTTCTTTGCTTACGCCTTCTTTGATAGCTTTAGGAGCAGATTCAACTACTTCTTTTGCTTCTTTAAGACCTAGGCCAGTTGCGCCACGTACCGCTTTGATAACTGCAACTTTGTTTGCGCCGATACCAGTTAGTACTACGTCAAATTCAGTTTGCTCAACAGCTGCTTCTGCACCTGCTGCTGGGCCAGCTGCTACAGCTACTGCTGCAGTTGCTTCTACGCCGAATTTTTCTTCTGCTGCTTCGATTAGCTCAACCAATTCCATAACTGGCATTTCAGCAATCGCGTTTAAGATATCATCTTTAGTTAGAGCCATTTCTCTAAACTCCTGGAGTTAATGTTAATATAAAATAGTTTGCCAAAAACGAAAACTTATTTTTCGTCTTTGATCGCCGCCAATACACGCACAAATTTGGTAGGTACTTCGTTGATTGTTTGAACGAATTTGCCAACCGGTGCTTTGAAGGTAGCAAGTAGTTTCGCCAATGCTTCGTCGCGAGTCGGTAATGAAGCCACTGCGTCCAATTTCTCAGGACCCAATAGACCGCTACCAATCGATAACGCTGTTACTTTTAACTTATCATTGCCTTTACCGAAGTCTTTGAAAAGACGTGCCGCACCACCTGGTGCTTCGATAGAAAAACCATAAATTAAAGGACCAGTTAATGCACTGTCGAGGTCTGCGAATTTACTGTCTGCTAATGCACGCTTAGCCAAAGTGTTACGAATTACTTTTAAGTAAACACCTTGTTCACGGGCTTTAACACGAAGTTCAGTTAATTCACCTACTTCCATCCCACGGTATTCTGCGACGGCAACGGATAGAGCTTGAGATGCAACTTCGGAAACTTCCGCTACAATCTCTTTTTTTGCTGCTAAGCCTAGTGCCACTGCGTTCACCTTCTTTTTAGTCTGATGTCAAAAGCGAGCTTTCTTCATCAGGGTTCACAGATTGATAAATACACCATGTATTTACCGCTCTACGGTGTTCGTTACCCCAGAGAGTCTGAGTGCGTACCACCGTCTGCGTAGGCTGTTACATTAAGACTGGCGTTACTGTGTTAGTTCTCTTACCTCTAACACCGCGAGTCACCTACGGTCTTGGACGGGAACTTAAAGTCATACACGTATGTACAATAAGCTCCAACCCATAACCTTTTACAAGAGAAGCTATCTTATGATAGCCGGTCGAAACTAAATGCTTTCTAATGAAGACTGGTCTAATGCAACACCAGCACCCATAGTAGTAGAAAGACTTACTTTCTTGATATACGTACCTTTAGCTGAAGAAGGCTTCGCTTTCTTCAATGCTTCGATAAGCGCATTTAAGTTTTCAGCAATCGCTTTCTCGTCAAATGCAATCTTACCAATACTAGCATGGATAATACCGTTCTTATCGTTGCGGTATTGAACCTGACCAGACTTCGCGTTTTTGACCGCAGTCGCCACATCAGGTGTTACTGTGCCAGTTTTAGGGTTAGGCATTAGACCACGTGGACCTAAAATTTGTCCTAGTTGACCAACTACACGCATTGCGTCTGGGCTAGCAACAACTACGTCAAAGTTCATTTCGCCTTTTTTAACCTGCTCAGCAAGGTCTTCCATACCCACGATGTCAGCACCTGCTTCTTTAGCTGCTTCAGCCGCTGCGCCTTGTGTAAATACTGCAACGCGAACGTCTTTACCTGTACCGTTAGGCAATACAGTTGCACCGCGAACGTTTTGGTCAGATTTACGAGCGTCGATGCCAAGGTTAATAGCCACATCTACACTCTCAGCAAACTTTGCTGTGGATAATTCTTTCAATAAAGCTACAGCTTCGTTGATTTCGTATTCTTTGCCCGCGACAACTTTTTCACGGATATTGCGCATGCGCTTTGATAATTTAGCCATGATTATAAGCCCTCTACGTTCAAGCCCATGCTACGAGCTGAGCCCGCGATGGTGCGTACCGCTGCGTCCAAATCAGCCGCAGTAAGATCTGGTTCTTTCGTTTTAGCAATTTCTTCTAACTGCTCACGCGTAACCGTACCCACTTTCTCAGTGTTAGGACGGCCTGAACCACTCTTGATGCCCGCTGCTTTTTTCAATAAGAAAGACGCAGGAGGTGTTTTTGTTACGAACGTAAAAGAACGGTCTTCATATACTGTAATTTCTACAGGTACTGGAGCGCCTTTTTCTAGTGAATCTGTTTTGGCGTTAAACGCTTTACAGAATTCCATGATGTTCACACCGTGCTGACCTAGTGCAGGACCAACAGGTGGACTTGGGTTTGCAGCGCCAGCTGCAACTTGTAGCTTGATTAAGCCGCTAATTTTCTTAGCCATGTTGTACTCTCTCGTATGTGGGTTGTGCGCCTATATTATTTTGAGAAAACAATAGTCTCAGGCTCCCCACGCAAATAAAGGGATGCGGATTATAGGTGATATTACTGGCCAAGTAAACAGCTAATTTTGATCATTTGTCAAAAACCTGTCACCCTCTCCTGTAAATAAAAAAACCACCGGTATGATATGCATAGCGGTGGTTTCGTTATCTTAATTTGGTTTAGTTCTTCTCGACTTGACCAAATTCTAATTCGACCGGTGTAGAACGACCGAAAATAAGAACAGACACTTTCAAGCGACTCTTCTCGTAATCCACTTCTTCAATAGTACCTTCAAAATCAGCAAACGGACCTTCTGTCACGCGCACCAATTCTCCAGGTTCAAACATCGTTTTCGGTTTCGGCGAATCTGCATTCTCTTCAAGACGATTCAAGATAGCATCCGCTTCTCTTTTTGAGATTGGCATAGGGCGGTCAGATGTACCACCAATGAAACCAAGCACACGAGGTACTGACTTGACTAAATGCCAAGAATCTTCATTCATTTCCATCTCAACGAGCACATAACCAGGGAAGAATTTACGCTCTGATTTGCGTTTTTGACCCGCACGCATTTCAACCACTTCTTCAGTCGGCACTAGAATTTCACCAAAGTGTTCTTCCATACCATTTGTTTTGATGTGCTCGAGCAGTGTTTTTTGTACGCGCGCTTCGTACCCAGAGAAAGCTTGTACTACATACCAACGTTTTGCCATGAGTTTAAATCCTTATTCCAGTTACGAAACCAACTAGGCGTACGATGATACCATCCATACCCCATAGAATGAGTGCCATGATCAAGGTCGCTACCAACACTATTAATGTCGTTTGCGTGGCTTCTTGGCGATTTGGCCATACTACTTTGCGCACTTCTGTACGAGAATCTTTTGCATAGTTTAAAAAGCGTGAACCTTTATCCGTGGTCGCAGCAATAAACGCAGCCACAATCACAATACCAACGGCAGCGAGGGCGCGATATAACACAGATACTTCTTCATAGTAATGATTGCCAGCAACCAATGCACTAAATAATGCAAATACCAGTAACCATTTCACTAAGTCAAAGCTACTTGAAGTACTTTCTACTTTTTCACTCATTGCGAACTTCCTACAATTTTACAGGCTTAACCTGCCGAAAGTGGCAGGGGCGGAGGGATTCGAACCCCCAACCATCGGTTTTGGAGACCGCTGTTCTACCAATTGGAACTACGCCCCTGTATTATGAAACCCATCATCGTTGTGATGCATTTCGCAAAATTTACATACACTTCGATTGTCAAACCAAGATTAAGAAATAAACGGGAAAAACAATGAAGGGATGCGCATTATACCCAGTGAAAGGGTTTAATCAAGTTTTTTCTACTTATTCCAAACCCAGAAAACCACCGGTTTGATGCGCCCACAATTTTGCATAAATACCGTTGAGAGCTAACAACTCACTGTGAGAACCTGATTCGACGATCTTACCCTCATCGAGGACGATTAGGCGATCCATCTTAGCAATAGTAGATAAACGATGTGCAATGGCTAGTACTGTTTTATCTATCATGATTTTATCCAAACCATCTTGGATGGCAGCCTCCACTTCCGAATCTAAGGCAGAGGTTGCTTCGTCCAAAATCAAAATCGGTGCATTTTTTAGCATAACCCGCGCAATTGCAATGCGTTGGCGCTGTCCGCCAGATAATTTGACGCCACGTTCACCAACGTGTGCATCAAAGCCGGTACGCCCCGAGGCATCAGATAAACGTTGAATAAAATCAAACGCTTCTGCCTGTTGAGCTGCGGCAATTAGCTCCGCCTCTGTCGCATCTTCACGTCCGTATAAAATATTATCGCGCACAGAGCGATGCATCAGTGAGGTATCTTGCGTCACCATTGAGATGTGGGCGCGTAAATCTTCTTGAGCCACACGGCGGATCGGTTGACCATCAATGCTGATCTGCCCTGACTGGATATCGTAAAACCGCAGTAACAAATTCACCAAAGTGGATTTACCCGAACCAGAGCGACCGACCAAGCCGACTTTTTCCCCCGGCTTTATGTCCAGCGACAAGCCGCGAAACACCTCGATAGGTTGGTTATTCTGAGCCGGATAAGCAAAGTTCACATCTTTAAAAGAAATAGCACCACCTTGTAACTGAAGTGGCTGTGTCTCTTTCTCATCTTGGATGGCAATCGGTACAGCGAGGGAATTAATCCCATCTTGTACGGTTCCGATATTTTCAAAAATCGACGACACCTCCCACATGATCCACTGCGAAATGCCGTTCAAGCGCAATGCCAATGAAACCGCAACAGCCAACGCGCCACCACTCATAATGCCTTGAGTCCACGACTGTACAGCTAGCACTGTAACAGTAAACACCAGGAGTACATTGGCGATCCAGACACAGCTGTAAAGCAACGTCGCTAAGCGCATTTGCGGATGGACCGTACCTAAAAATCCATCCATCCCCTCTCTGGCATAGGCTTCTTCTCGCGCCGAATGAGAAAACAATTTAACCGTCATGATATTGGTATAACTGTCCACAATACGGCCGGTCATGATTGAGCGTGCGTCGGCTTGTTGTTTAGATACCCGTTTTAACCGTGGTAACAAGACCCGTAAAATCATGATGTAGACGATGAGCCAAACGACAAATGGCAACGCTAATAACGGGTCGGTACTAAACACTAGCACTAAGATGGACAAAAAATACACGCAAATGTAGACCATCAAATCGAGTAGTTTCATGACCGTTTCGCGCACAGCCAAAGCGGTTTGCATCACTTTAGTTGCGACTCGTCCTGCAAACTCATCTTGAAAGTATGACAGTGACTGACGCAGCACATACTGATGCGCCAACCAGCGGATCCGCATGGGATAATTACCCAACAAGGACTGATGCGTTAAGCATGTTTTAATAATGACCATGCCGGGTAACACTAACAAAAGTGTTATTCCCATTAACCACAGGCTACTGGCTTCCTCTTGTAAAAATGTGGCCGGATCACGCGTGGAAAACCAATCCACCATTTGGCCTAAATATCCAAATAGCGCAACTTCCATAATCGCAACAGCGGCAGAGAGGATCGAAATACAAAATAGGACTGGCCACACGCCTTTTGAATAATGCGCACAAAACGCAAACACGCCCTGAGGTGGCTGAGTTAGTTGTGTTTTAGGAAAAGGTTGGATTAAATTTTCAAACCACGAGAACATAGCAAAACCTGTGCGAAATGGAAGCGCAAGAATAGCGGATCTTGTACCAAAATCCCAATGCTTCGTGAGGATTTATCGCATGTGTGTCACAAAAACAATATTGCGAATACCGTTCCATGCCATGCTCATGGCATGGCGCTATTTACCAGAAAGGTCCGTGATAATCTGTTGCACCGAAGCAAAATGATTCGCTTCCCATTCTTCAAGTGTTTGACCTGCATCCTTAGCGTGACGTTTTTGTGCAATGGCTAACGCGCTGTCCGCCTGGGCTTGCGGGATGACTGCGACACCGTCATTATCAGCCAAAATAACATCACCATGCGCGACCATCACCCCACCTACTGACACAGTCGGACGTTCTGGCGAGAGCACTTTTTTGGCGCCAGGTTTGGGACACACACCTATGGCATGAATCGGGAAGGCAAGCTCTCTCACCTCGTCAATATCACGGATGACACCGTCCACCACAAAAGCGGTAATGCCATTTTTCTGTGCAATCGCACACACATTACCACCACTCACGGCATATTGATGATCACCTTGGATCACCAGTACGTCTCCAGGTTGGGCTTCATAAATTGCTTTGTGCACCATTAGATGATCCCCTGGCGCACAGTAGACGGTGTAAGCGCGGCCAGCAAAACGAGGCATCTCAGGCCACAAAGGATGAATATGATGAGACATAAATTGCGAACGCGGCAACGCATCCGCTAAATCACAGGTCGAGATTTCAGTAAATTTTGCATAGCTAGGGTGAGTCATACAAGCATCCTTTTATAGGGGAAAACACACGAAAAATAAGTAGAGAATCAAAGTAGCATAGACATGTATAAATTAACTTAGGTCATTGGTAGTAATTTTGACTTTCACACAGACTACACAACGATATTGTGTTGAAATATAGGCATCTTTAGCTAGTTTAACGGTCATACCACAATGGATTGGCATTTTCTCATCCCCGAAGGACTATCCCTGAGCACGACTTTACTACTGATCATCAGTGCGGGCTTTACGTCTTTCGTTTCGGCTGCAATGGGCATTGGCGGCGGTTTATTACTCCTGATCATCATGGCTAATATTATGCCGTTAGCAGCGCTTATTCCCGTGCATGGTTTGGTGCAACTCGGCTCTAACGCTAACCGTATGGCAATGACGCGTCGTCATATTCAATGGTCGATTGCAGGATATTTTTTTGTCGGTGCAATACTGGCGGCCTTGGTTGCTAGTTTTGTACTAGTACAATTACCACTGGCGGTGATTCAAATCGCGATAGGCGTATTTGTGCTGGCACTGACATGGGGATTTAAACCCAAAAAGCGCGACCTCCCCAAATGGGCTCGGACTATTGCCGGCTTTGTCACGACATTTTTAACAATGTTCATCGGTGCTACCGGGCCATTGGTCGCGGCACTGATCCACGCCCAACGCGCTGATCGCCACCAAGTCGTAGCGACGTTTTCCTCCTGTATGACAATCCAGCACGGGCTGAAAATCGTGGTATTTGGTTTGCTCGGTTTTGCCTTTTTGCCCTGGCTGCCATTGATTATTGCGATGATCATCTCTGGCGCTATTGGTACCTGGTTGGGTTTACAACTGCTCAATCGCTACAGTGCCAAGACCTTTGATTGGATTTTCAAAGGCATTATCACTTTGCTGGCATTAAGAACGCTTTATGAAGGCGTTATTTTGGCCTATAGTCATTATATGATGTAATTTAGAGCCTATTAATTGCATCTTTTTTTATCACGTTCCAAACAATCCGGTTGAACTAGCAAAGGAATGATCAATGAGCTATCGCCATCAAGCACTCAAAGAAAAACAACGCCTTGTCCGAGACGCATTTCACGAAAATGTTAGTATCCGTATTCATCGTGCACTAAGTTGGTTACAACGTGCAGAGATGTGTGAAGATGACCCCGACGCCAAATTTATCTTTCTGTGGATAGCGTTCAACGCGGCCTATGGGCAGGAGCATGAAAACTTCTACAACTCAGAAACCGAATTATTTAGCCGGTTTATCCATCGCTTGGTGGAGTTAGACCGAGATAAAGCACTGTATGAATTATTGTGGAAACAGTTCTCTTCACATATTCGCATTTTGCTCGACAATCAATTTGTTTTTCAGCCCTTTTGGGACTACCAAAAAGAGAAAATCGATGAAGCACAATGGCAGCGTCAATTTCGCAATGAACGCGGTTTTATCAATGCAGCGCTTGCCAGTGAAAGTTCAGAAAAAGTGTTGTGCATTATCCTGCGGCGTTTGTACACCTTGCGCAATCAATTAGTCCACGGTGGTGCAACGTGGAACGGTTCTGTCAATCGTCCCCAATTGAATGATGCGGTAGCGATCATGGAAAACTTGGTACCGATTGTGATCAATTTGATGCTCGATCACGCCGTCAAGTTTATGGGTAAACCCAGTTACCCATTAATCGGCGAATATGACCCAAATTTTGAGCAAAAGAAGTAGTAAAGGCTGAATGCATTCAGCAAAACAACACGTTCTAAACCGCAACCGTGTGGGTGCAGTATTGACCCATTTTTTTTGAGCAAAATGGGTCAAGGCACGTTTTGTATTGGCCTAGAA
>JBEVCF010000087.1:0-6181 GCA_040514355.1 Glaciecola sp. | reverse complement strand
GCAATAACCAATAAATACAAATTCCAAATTGCACCAAAAACGCGACAAAGCGCAACTGAATTGCGAGATTGGAAATCGATATCAATAAAATAATGGACTGCGCAATGCGGGCAAATAAAAGAATATATGCCAAGCCATCAGTGACGGCAGTATTGCCTGTAGCAATCGCATAAATCAGCAATCCACCAATGAACGGAAAGCACTCAACCGCATTCGCGTGTACTCGAGTCAGACGATAACCAAACTCAGGCACACCAGACCCGTCCGAGGCAAATTTAAGGTTATCTACCTGCTTGGTCATACTCAAATAGGAACGATAGCCCGCTAATGCGAGTAAACTCAATAAAATAATAACGATGTAGTGTAAAAAGACGATATGTGTAACTGTCATTGGGTTTCCTTGTTGTTTATTTTTAAGTCACAGACAACTTAGTTATAGCAGAACCTACACACAACGTCGTGCTTTAAACCGCTTGCCTTTGATTTTACCTTCTCGAAATTGTGCGAGTGCGCGTTTTACCGAGCGGATTTTGATCGCAATAAATGAGACCTGATTAGTGACATTGATCTTCCCGATATCTTCGCCTGGGATCCCTGCTTCTTTGGTTAACGCCCCAAGAATATCGCCTGGACGCAATTTTTGGCGCTTGCCCCCATCAATGGAGACCGTCATAAACTCTGGTTGAATAATGCGATTAGCGTGAAAGCGAACACTTTCAATGCCTTTTGGTTTGAGCACCACTTGGGCATGCGCTTCGATCGCCTTTAATGCAGGTATTTCCGACTCAGATACTAACGTGATAGCACGACCTGTCGCATCGGCTCGACCTGTGCGACCAATGCGATGTACATACACATCAGGCTCATCTGTGACTTGGTAATTGATCACCAAATCGACTGCATCAATATCCAGACCACGCGCCGCCACATCGGTGGCCACCAAAACCAGTGCTGATTTGTGCGCGAAACGCGTAAGCACCTGAGTGCGGTCTCGTTGTTCAATATCACCGTTCAAAGCAACCGCGGCAAAACCTTTATCAACTAGCGCCTCGGTAACCGTGAAGGTATCGGCTTTGGTTTGGCAAAACACAATACTCGCTTGGGCTTGATAATGAGTCAGTAATGCTGCTACAGCTTGGGTGCGGTGCTCTGGCTTGACTTTGTAAGCTAGCTGTTCGATCTTCGCCACATTGTGCAGCGTTTGGGCTTCGATGCGCTCAGGATTGCGCTGTATTTGCTCACTCATCGCTGCGATAGAATCTGGGTACGTCGCCGAGAACAACAAGGTTTGATGTTGCTTGGGCAAATGCTGAAAAATGACATCTAACTCATCCGCAAAGCCCATATCTAACATCCGATCCGCCTCGTCCAGTACCAAATGTTGCATATTTTTGAGACTGATACGATGCTTGAGCATATGATCCATGACTCGCCCTGGCGTACCCACAATAATATGTGGGCGATGTTTGAGCGTCGCAATCTGTCCTGGCATAGGCACGCCACCATACAGTGTAGTGATTTTGACATTACTCATGCGTTTGGCTAGCAGACGCAGTTGTTCTGCCACTTGGTCGGCTAACTCACGGGTGGGGCACAGTACCAAGGCGTGGGTATACGTTTTGGTCGAATCAAGACTTTCTAAAATATTTAACCCAAACGCAGCAGTTTTCCCACTGCCAGTTTTGGCCTGTGCGAGGACATCCTTGCCACTGAGCATTACAGGTAGGCTCAAAGCCTGAATATCGGTGAGTGAGGTGTACCCCATTTCTTGGGTAGAAGCCTGTAACTCAGCGCGCAAACCTAAGTCTGCAAAGGATGGTGCGGACATGGTATTCCTTGTGGTTTATTCGGCAAGTTGCCATTGCATAGTTTGACCCGCAAAAAACGGAACAATGTCATCACCTGTCGGCAAAGCGATGGAGTCAGGGATCTGCCACTCCTTCGCCTTTAGCGTGATGGTGTCGGTGTTGCGCGGCAGACCATAAAAATCTGGACCATAAAGCGATGCAAATCCTTCCAATTTATCCAAAGCATCCAACTCAGCAAACACTTGCGCGTACAATTCAATCGCACTCCACGCACTGTAACAACCGGCACAACCACAGGCTGATTCTTTCTTGTGTTTTTCATGTGGCGCAGAGTCCGTGCCCAAGAAAAATTTTGGCGAACCCGATGCAACCACTGCACGCAAGGCTTGTTGATGGATATTACGCTTGAGAACAGGCAAGCAATAGTTGTGCGGTTTGACCCCGCCAACTAATAAATCGTTGCGGTTGAGCAATAAATGCTGAGGAGTAATCGTCGCAGCGACATTGTCAGACGCGGCCAACACGAACTCCACGGCATCTTTCGTCGTGATATGTTCAAACACGACTTTTAAATCAGGGAAATCAGCCACGATATGACGTAGATGTTGCTCAATAAACTCCGCTTCACGGTCAAAAATATCAATATGGCTTTCGGTTACCTCACCGTGAATCAGTAACAACATACCGACTTTTTGCATTTCTTCAAATACGGGATATAACGCCTTTATGCCCTTCACTGCGGCATCAGAATTCGTCGTCGCACCAGCAGGATAAAGCTTGCTAGCGACAATCCCCGCTTCTTTTGCTTCACGAATATCTGCTGGCGTGGTGGTGTTGGTTAAATACAATGTGACTAGTGGTTCAAAATCAGGATAGTCTTTGGCTGCAGCCATGATCCGCTCTTTATATGCCAACGCCTCAGCCTTGTTGGTGACTGGTGGCACGAGATTTGGCATGACAATCGCTCGACGGAAACAGCGCGCAGTCGCTGGCACAGTTTCTTGAAGCATGGCACCGTCGCGGAAATGGAGATGCCAGTCATCAGGTCGGATAATGGTAATATCTTGCATGAAGTGAACCTTGAAATAAATATATAAACAAAAACAAGTATATTATGCCTGATTTTTGTCTACTGTGACATATTAGACCGGCAGCCATTAATTTGGTCGCCAATCCCACTTTACCCAAGCGTATTTTATGCGCCTTCATTGACCATCTAATGGGGGTCAAAGACATGGATAAGTTGTATCAAACGCATGCCATGGCGGGACTCGACAAACACGACTTTGCGCAAGCATTACTGGATATACAGCATATCACCGCAGTCAAACACGAAGCGCTGCTAGCGAAAATTCCTGCAACAGGCCCGGTGATCATTGCCAGTAATCACCCGTTTGGTGGCATTGAAGGAGTATTATTAGCCAAACTCATTAGCGACAAACGCCCTGACTTAAAAGTCTTTGTGAACAAAGCATTGGCGATATTTCCTGAGTTACAAGACTACTTTATTTTTACTAATCCCTTGTCACCCAACGACCCCAAAAACGCGCCCTCCTTGCGCCAAGCGATGCGTCATTTAGCCAATGACCAAGCCCTACTTATTTTTCCAGCAGGACGCGTATCGTATTATCAATCTGAATTTGGTGAAATTCTCGATCACAAGTGGAATAAGATGGTGTACACCTTGGGTCAAAAATTCGCAGCGCCGGTTCTGCCCGTTTTTGTCCAAGGATTTAACCGACCTTACTTTTATACCCTGGGGCGAATATATTTTCGCTTAAGAATGCTGTTACTCGGTCGTGAACTGCTTGCCAAACGCCATACTGACATACCGCTAGATGCAGGTAATCCAGTGAAATTACCTGCCAATCTTCCTGCTGAACAAGGTGCCGCACTAGCGCGTGCTCTGTCTTATGCCGTTGATAGTCGTTGGGACTATACGTGGCCGGCAGATACGCATACTGACATGCTTCCTTTGGCAGCGCCGCAAGACAGGGCGGTATTATGTGCAGAGCTGGCAGCACTGCCGCCTGAACATATCTTGGTCGACCAAGAAGAATATACGGTGTATTGGTCCATGCAAGCTCAGACACCACATGTTGTATTAGACATTGCGCGCTTGCGAGAACGCGTGTTTCGTATGCATAATGAAGGCAGTGGTCAACCGCTAGATACGGATGGGTTTGATGCAACCTACACGCATTTATACGTTTGGCACAAACCCACAGAGCAAATAATCGGTGCGTATCGCATGGGTCAAACGGATAAGCTCATTGCACAAGACGGACTGAGTGGCTTGTACTTACACAAAATGTTTGAGTTTGCGCCAAAGTTCATCAATCAACAGCAACCTTGCCTGGAAATGGGACGTTCGTTCTTGATCCCTAAATTTCAACGCTCACCTCAGGGGTTGTTTTTGTTATGGCGAGGGATTGGTGCTTTCGTTGGCTTATTCCCGCAATATCGTGTTCTTTACGGTACTGTTTCTATATCTAAACTCTACCGCCCACAAAGTGTTGCGCTGATTGAAGCAGCCTTAATAGACAAACCTGAACATGTACGACCCCGCCATGCCTTTGACTTTGAGTTGCCCTCGCAACTGCAAGACTATGCCAAGCGCTATGAGCTAGTCCCCGTGTTATCTACGTTCTTAAAAACTTTGGAAGAAGATGGCAAAGACATCCCCGTATTAGCCAAACAATATCAAAAGCTTGGCGCGCATTTTCATGCCCTAGGAATCGATCACAGTTTTAACCATACGCCAGGCTTGCTGTTAAGTGTGGATCTCAATAACACTTCATCGCGTCAGCAAAAACGCTTCCTAGGCCAAACTTTATAAACACTTTAATGTAAGAATGGAGCCACTAGATCTACATTTTTTTGGTATATGCAGCAACAAGTACAATGCGTTGCCCGTTAACCCTTCCTTCAAGGTGTAATGGGTTATCGCACAAGCCAATATTGCGCACAGGTGTACCACGTTTAGCTGTAAAACCCGCTCCTTTTACATCTAAATCTTTGATGATGGTCACATTATCTCCTGCTTTTAACACAACGCCATTCACATCTAAAGTCGGTTCATCGCTGGCCACCATGCCTGCTTCGGCCCATTGTTTGACATCGTCTTCTAGATACAAGATATCGGTTAGGTCTTGCGCCCAACTCTCCGTACTCAAGCGCCCTAACATGCGATATGCTAAAACCTGAACGGCAGGCGTTGTTGACCACATGCTATCAGCTAAACAACGCCAATGATTAGTATCCAAATCAGCACCACCTTCTACTTGAGTAAAACACGTCGAGCATAGTAAAACAGCGCAATTAGGTGTTGTATCGGGTGAATATGGAAGTGGAAACGGCATTAAGCTCTGTGCATTACCACACAACTCACAGGCGTTGTTGGCTCGTTCAGCAAGGTGTTTTTCTAGGGCCATAAATGATAGGAAAATTAAGTGTAAAACGCCATTCTAGCGCAGTTTGTCCATATTGGTTTTTTCATAACGATATTTAGACAAAAAATGTTATCACTAAATGTGTCTATCAGCTCGCTTGGTGTGTTTGCATATACGTTAGAGTTGCTGGTGCTACGCCAAAATGTTCAGGTACTGACTTGGCTTGCATATGACGTATAATTTTAATCAAAGCGTAATGATGAATGGCATGCGACGTCACAAACATCAATTCACGACCCAAGCTCGACTGAACCACAACACTTTCGGTCTGCGTGACAGAGACTTCTGACTCGACCGTCACAACCTGACTTAATGCTGCGGGTTCTATATTTTGCAGCCATTTTTGCAAACGTTTACACACTACACTTGCATGTTCAGGGGAAGATTCTAACACACAATGACGCTGACGGATGTTGTAATTGATGTGATTTGCTGTAACGCCATCCATTAAATTTACGTAATGATCTAAAACATGACGAAGATGCTGACCAATACTACTGCTAAAACTAGGCGCCAAGACTTGTGTAAACTCAACAACATCCATACCTTCCAGCAAATCAATCGCTTGTTGTAAGACGTCTTCATGACTTTTAAGCATAACATTCCTTGGTTCTCTTAGCAGACCCTATCTACTATAACGGATCTTCAATACATTGCCAGTATAGACCTCATTCATAGCCATATGATGTCAATTATGTGTCACGACGATGACATCTTCTGTCGCAAAACCAGCTTGGCGAGCCTGATTTAATAAACTGTCAATCAACTCTTCAGATAATTGCGGCGTTCTAGAAAGGATCCATAAATATTCCGTGTTAGGCCCCGTGATTAAAGCATATTGATAATTTTCATCTAGGGCAGCAACCACATAACTTGCGTAAAACGGTCCAAAAAAAGACACTTTGAGATGCCCCGTATTCT
>JBEVCF010000086.1:1755-7576 GCA_040514355.1 Glaciecola sp. | reverse complement strand
GGCCATATTTACTACACAAACAAAGACAACTTTGTATTAGGGGATAACAATGAAAACACAATTTAAGTATTCTTTATTGGGTGCTTCGATTGCAGCAGTACTGGCAACTGTCGCAACACCTGTATTAGCACAGGAAGAACAAGCATCTCAAAAAGGTAAAGTCGAGCGTATAATGGTGACTGCCAACCGCGTCGCTCAGGACGTCCAAGAAGTATCATCTTCAATAACTGCACTTGACGAAAAAGCAATCGAGCGTGCAGGTATCATCGATATTACCGGTCTAGAAAATGTGGTGCCAGGCTTACGTATTGGTAAATCAGGTGGTGAAGTCCGTCCTGCTATGCGTGGTGCACGTACAAATGAAGTCGGTGTGGCTGGTACTGGTATCGCCGAGCAGGTAGTTGGTATTTTCCAAGATGGTATTTATGTACCGACGACAACTGCAGGTTTAGGTGCTTATGTTGACGTAGAACGTATTGAAGTTTTGCGTGGTCCTCAAGGTACATTATACGGTCGTAATACGTTTGCTGGGTCTATTAACGTTATTACTAACCAACCTGAGTTTGATGATGTAAAAGGTAGCTTCAAAGTTACGCATGGTAATTATAACCGTGCGGCTTATGAAGCCATTGTAAATTTACCATTATCAGACAAACTAGCGACACGTTTAGTCATGGCGTCTAATAAGCACGACGGTGTTATTGAAAACTTATTCGTCAACGGTAAGTCAGATGATTTACGTGAGAAAAATAATTTCTACGTGCGCTCGGTAACGCGCTATGAGCCAAGCGACAGCTTTGACGCAACGCTACGTTTAGATTACTTCAAAAAAGAAGGTAATTCAGAAGCGATTTGGGGTTATCAGCAAGTAGCAGGTTATGCGATCAGTGAGACAGCGCCAGGTAGCGGTATCTTCAACCCAAATGCTACAGTAGAAATGGGGCATATCTATCAGCCTGGTGATGCGCAACGTCAAGATTTAGGTCCTTACCATGTTTATCGGAATGCGGTCTCTTTTGATAATCAAGACGCGTTTTCAATGACCACCGTATTTAATTGGTCATTGGAAGATGTGGATGTCAAATGGACCACCAACTATTCAAAACTCGATGGTGAGCAGTTCTACGACAATGACTACTCAGATGGTGGCATTGATTTTGTAGGTGGCTTTGGTCGTCAAGATGATCACGAAACGTACTCATCAGAAGTGCAAATCGTATCAACCACAGAAGGCCCGCTACAGTGGATCGCAGGTCTGTACTGGTTCAAACAAGAAGCAGATTGGGAATGGTTGTGGCGTGAAGATACCACAGGTGACGGTGTAGCAGACAATATCAACGTTCCTGGTTGGGGTAACCCAAATCACGACCCGCACAACGTTGACTCACTTGCTGTATTTGGTCAGTTGCGTTATCAACTTTCTGACGATACGCGTTTAGTTGGTGGTTTGCGTTTCAACAAAGACGACAAGTCATTCACCGGTACATCTATTCCTGATTGGGATGATTCATCAGTATTGTGGAAAGCAGCGGTTGAGCACGATATGTCTGATGACCTAATGGTATATGCCACTGCGTCAACCGGTATGCGTACTGGTGGTGCGAACGATGGTCGTGTCGTCTCGCGTGGTGCACAGCCTACTTACGACAACGAAGAGGTAATTTCATACGAGTTAGGTATGAAGAGCTACTTGCTTGACGGCGCAATGCGTTTGAATGCGGCGTTCTACATGAATGAATACGATGACGTGAAAGCGCAGTTATTCGCGGTTGCCTGTTCGGATACGACGAGTGACCTAACGGCAGCACAGTGTGCTCAGCAAGGTGTTGCTCAAACATTCGAATACTACCAAAATGGTGGTGGTGTAGACACAATGGGCTTCGAAGCGGATATGCAGTATCTTGCAACGGACAACCTTACGATTGTTGGTTCATTTGCCTGGGTGGATTCAGAGTTTAGTTCTGACTACACAGTCGGTACTGAGCTTATTCAACCACTTGCTGGTTTGGGTAACTTAGACGGTCGTCAAGACGTGAATAATCCAGCAGCGGGCTTTAGCTTTGCAGGTTGGACACCCGCGATGAACCCCAAAGCAACTGTAGGTTTGAGCTTCATTTATGAGAAAGAATTAGAAAATGGTGGCTTAGTCACGCCGTATCTACAGCTTACTCATGTCGGCGATTACTATGCGTTTGATACCAACCTACCAGAAACCAAAGTGAGTGCGCATACCATGGTGAATGCTCGCATTTCTTGGGATGTGAATGACAACCTAACGCTTGAGGCGTATGTTGATAACTTAACCGATCGTGCCGTGATGACACGTGCTGTAGTGCATTCACAAATTCGCAACGGTTTGCCTATCAACTCGGTACAGGCGAACTGGAACATGCCTCGAATGATGGGTGTCAATGCGAAATACACATTCTAAGTTGATTTAGATAATTGTTATAGAGGGTAACTCTTTGGGGTTACCCTTTTTATTTGTTAGTGATTTATATTTGTATTTTCACTCTGAACCAAGTTCATTAAAATGCAAATACAAGTGACTTACTTTTAGAATAGGAAAATTTATGGATCGCATGCAGCACCATTTTGATAATTCACCGGCACCTAGCACGTCACATACACCTGTGGCTGGATTTGATGCAGAGTTCTCCAGTGTGGTCGATTATATCATCCGAATTACTTATCGGATTTGGGAAGGTAAGCAGATTGGTCTGGTCTATGATTATTACTCCGATGATTGCCCTATTTATACTTTGGCAGGCTATGCCGAGGGAGCAGAAGCTGCGGTACAAGGGACCATCAAAACATTAGCGGCGTTTCCTGATCGTACATTGCATGCTGAAAACATCATTTACAGTGGTGACAATGATTCTGGATATCACTCATCGCACCTGATTTGGACACAAATGGCGAATTTAGGTGACAGTGAATTTGGCCCTGCTACTGGCAAATCAGCACAAATTCGTGTGATTGCGCATTGTGTGATGAAAGATAACAAGATTGTCGAAGAATGGTTAGTTCGTGATAACTATTCGTTGGTTGAACAACTTGGGTTTAATCCTCACGACGTAGCCCAAGCATGGGCGGCGCAACCCCAAGATCCCAATGGTCCATTTGCACAGTGGCGCGATAGCGAAATGACTAGGGTGATGGCTGTGAGTAATGAACGCGTGGCGAACACTGCCGATCCCAAAACCGATGCAGGCGAGTTTGTCCGCCAGCATTTACACAACATCTGGAATAACCGCATGTTGGGTGACATGCATTTGTTATATGCAGATAATGTGGTATTTCATGGCTCAGCCAATCGCGAATACAACTACAAAGAACAGGTATTGCGTTACTACTTAGACTTCTTAGGTGCATTTGCTGATGGACGTATGGCCTTGGATAAAGTGTGTGTGATTGAAAATGCCCATGGAGGACATGATGTATCCGTGCGTTGGACTTTTGCAGGCACACATACGGGGAATGTCCGTTTTGGTGCACCGACGGGTCAACCAACCTTGATCATTGGTGAATCCCAATATCGCATCAAAGATGGCAAAGTCGTAGAAGAATGGACGGTGTATGACGAATTATCTATTCTCGCGCAAATATACCGCCATCGACTGGCCGCTACTGCATAGTGTGCATACCACACATAGTGCCCTCGGTGTCTTGACCTAGGGCAATAAATCTATCTTAAGCGGTGAATGCGATGGTTGAAAGGACTGGCAGTTCAGCGCCTAAACCCGTACAATGCACCTCTTGGAAGTTGGCTAGACAATCGCTGCTAGTAATAAGATTTATCTAGTTGCTAGGGGAGGAAAGTCCGGGCTCCATAGGGTAGGGTGCCAGGTAACGCCTGGGCAGTTTCGACTGACGACTAGTGCAGCAGAGAGTAGACCGCCAGTATACTGGTAAGGGTGAAAGGGTGCGGTAAGAGCGCACCGCGTTTTTGGTAACAAAAATGGCAAGGTAAACTCCACCCGGAGCAAGACCAAATAGGTTCCCTTGGTGTGACCCGCATCGGGAACGGGTAGGTTGCTTGAGCCTGTGAGTGATTGCAGGCCTAGACGAATGATTGTCCACGACAGAACCCGGCTTATCGGCCAACTTCCATCCTCTTTTTCTGATGCCTTGTTCAAATTTAGCATCCCCTATACTCTGACCTTCGCCACATTGCCGTGGATGCCTGTCGGCGCGGATTGAACTAAGTTGTAAAATATACATATATATATTGTGTATGTTAAAAAAATGTTTATATTCAAACATGTTTTAGTCAGAGTGATACACTCAGATACAAAGGAATTCAACCATGTTAGACGAAGTTCAAGACGCTGGCACAACATTGCCGGTAGATAGCGTCGATTTGCCCTATGACCCAACATCACCCGAGTCCATCTATGCACATCTACATGCGCATTTTAAGATGCAGCGTAGCGATTTTGATAAGCATCCTTATGAAAGTGTCGATGAGCGTCGTCAACATCTTGCCAACCTAAAAAAATTACTTGTTGAAAATGTGGATGCCATTGTTGAAGCGATTAACCAAGACTACGGCAATCGTTCTTATCACGAAACGATGCTGGCGGAATTGTACGTGGCCTTAGACGATATTACCGCCACTAGTAAAAAAGTTGGCAAATGGACGAAAGTCCAAAAACGCCATGTCGATTGGACGATGTTTTTCGGCGCTAAGAACAAAGTGATCCCTCAGCCTATCGGTGTGGTGGGGTTTATTATTCCTTGGAATTTCCCAATTAATCTGACTTTTAACGGCTTGTCAGCGGCGTTTGCTGCAGGGAATCGTGCCATGGTCAAAATGTCAGAAAATTCACGGCATTTGTGTCAATTGTTGATTGAAATCACACCGCGTTATTTTGCACCAGAAAAACTCCAGTTTTTTGATGAAACGGGAATTGTTGGACAACAATTCTCGAGTGTCCCGTTTGACCATTTGATGTTTACTGGTTCTGGCGCAACTGGGCGCAAAGTCATGGCCAATGCCGCTGCTAACCTAACGCCTGTGACCTTGGAATTAGGTGGCAAGTCTCCTGCTGTGATAGACCCTGATTACGATTTAGATAAAGCCGTTGAGCGCATTATGTTTGCCAAGCAGTATAATGCTGGACAGATTTGTACTAACGTGGACTATTTGTTTGTGCATGAAAGCCAGATAGATGCTTTTTTGGCTGGCGCGAAGAAGTGGGTACAAAAACACATTCCGGATATTACGGCCAAAGATTATACGTCGCTGATTGATGCGGTTTCGTTTAACCGTATTGCTACCACGGTGGAGGACGCAAAAGCCAAAGGTGCAACGGTGATCAATCTCAACGAACAGGTACCTAATGCGGAACTGCGCAAGTATCCTGTTACGATTATTATGGACATCACCGATGAGATGACAATTGCTAATCGAGAAACGTTTGGTCCATTGTTATTAGTTATGCCTTACCACGATAAACAAGATGTGGTGGATTATATTGTCAAACGCGATCGCCCCTTGGCATTTTACCCTTTTACGAATAGCCGTGCGTTATCCGACTTTTATATTGAAAATGTGATGTCAGGTGGTGTCTCGGTGAACGACGCTTTATTCCATGTGGCTCAGCACGATTTGCCGTTTGGGGGGATTGGACCGAGTGGGATGGGGCACTATCACGGTTACGAAGGGTTCTTAACGTTTTCTAAATTACGACCTGTATTTTATCAGGCGCCTGTGTCGAGTTTGAAGTTTTTGTACCCTCCTTATGGCAAGATGGCAAATCAGGTGATCAAAACGCTGGGTAAATTAAAGCTAAAATAGATAACCTAAATGTCATTT
>JBEVCF010000086.1:0-1745 GCA_040514355.1 Glaciecola sp. | reverse complement strand
AGCGCGGATCATGAATTTGATTTGCGCTTTTTTTATTGCCGTCTAGCCTTATATTAAGTGCAATAAAAAGCGAACAATAAATGGCATTTACTCCGAATGTGATTGATATCGAAGCCAGTGGTTTTGGCAGTACCTCCTATCCTATCGAGATTGGCGTAGTGACGGGCAATGGCTCACGATACTGTCGGTTGATTAAACCTTATTCTCAATGGTGCCACTGGGATAAACAGGCCGAACAAACCCATGGTATATCTCGAGAGTTATTGTTCGAAAAGGGGCTTGAAGGTCGCATCATCTGCAGTGAGCTGAATCGCTTATTCGCCAATCAAACACTGTATTGTGATGGTTGGGTTGTGGATTATCCGTGGATGATCTGCCTGTTTGAACATGCAGGGATAGCTATGCAATTTCGTATGTCCGCTATTGAACTGTTATTAGAAGAACAGCAGTTAGCTCTCTGGCAAGTCACCAAACAGCGTATTGAAACCATATTAGATTTACCGCGACATAGAGCCAGTAATGATGCAGTGGTCATACAGCGCACTTTTCTGCAGTTAGCCAACGACTAGTTTTGTTGTTGGGTTACTGGGCTTCTTCAGGTATGATGACTTTAACGGCAACATGCATGCCATCCACAGTCCATTGTCCCGTGATGTGATTGCGAATGACGCGCGAGAATAGTTCTCTTTCCGTCCCGTCGTCATATTTGACGATCATATTGCAATAAGAATTTTCTTTGAGTCTAAAGTCAGGAATCTGCACATGCACAGGTTTGGGTAAAGGGGTAAAACGCCGTCTTTTGGCCCAGCTTTTGGCAATGATCTCAAAATCGTAATGTACAAATTCAGCATTATTTGCGGCAACATATACAAATGCTTCCAAACCAGAGTTGAGGGTAACAGTCACTCGTTTGTAATCATCCGTCTCATAATCATCCAAGGTTGCTAGCTCAGTCGCTGTTACCTTTAGGACCTCACCTTCGACAATATCACTCGCATTGCCTGTGAAGTTGATGATGGGATGCGTGGCTTGGTCTGACAATGCAATGACATGTTCGTTCGAGATAGATATTTCACTTAATTTGAAGCGTGACAAATTATCTGGCCAACTTTCAACAATCCGACCAAGCAGTTTTTTTTGTACAGATTCTTGCTGTAACGTACCATAAGAAAATATGGTTATTTTTTGTATACCCATAAAACTTTATACTTGGCTCATGTAAGAAAACATTCATTATAGTACATGATCTAAAGTGAAATTGGTTGGAAAATTTATGAACGTTTAAAGCGAGTACTCATCAGTTTTTTGTATTATTGTTGATGGTAATTTTTTTCTGCTTTGCGCAAATTGGCATATTTAGGTGATGTAAAAATCACCACAAATATGTAAAGGTTAATTTTTCGTTAAAATATTTTATTAATAAAACCAGTTATTTGAAGTTAAGTGTTGCGTTTTGCCTGGCAAAAAATGAACCTTCTTGTAATTTGTAAAGTCTCATTGTGAGATTAAAAACAATAATGACGGGTATTGTTGGTGTAAATAATGCGCTGTGATTGCCGATATATGTTTTTAACAAGCACTGTACTTAACTTAATAAGGGAGAGTGGTAGATGGAAGGATTTGTGATGCAGTTATCTCCATTGCAGAGATTCAATGAAGCGTTGATCAAATTATCAGTACTCCTTTACCAAATTGACGGTAAGATTACTTTATCTGAACAAGACTATTTAGAAGATGTTGATATT
>JBEVCF010000085.1:0-7661 GCA_040514355.1 Glaciecola sp. | reverse complement strand
GTTGGTTGAAGAAATCGATGCAACCACGGTTCACGTCACGGCTGAGTTGGGCGTCCACAACGTTTCCAGCTCTAATCCGCGGTTGGTGCCGTTGTCGGCATTATCAATCACATCCAAAAACTCGGTGACATTGGCATCGTTCACAAAAGTTGAGAAATCCGAAATCTGCGTGTTTTTGCGGTCCATATAAAACGCGGCTAAACGTACATGTCCCTGTTCAAAACGGGATTTGACGCCCACCTCATAGTTCCAGTTGTACTCTGCTGTAAAGATCCGCTGAGCATCTGCCACACGTTGGTCAGGGTTAAAACCGCCCATTTTGTAACCGCGGGCAATAGACGCATACACCGTAGAGGTCGGCAAGGTATAACGCAGCGCCAATTTACCCCCTACCAGCGTTTCATCGTTGCTTTGCACAAAGCCATTGTTATCGGCGTAATCTATCTTGGCCTGTTCCACGCGCAAACCGGCTTCTAAGCTAACGTTGTGAGCTAATACCGTATCCACCTGACCAAACACCGAAACCTGTGTTGGTGCATAGTAAGAGGTGAAGTTCGGATCGGCGTAGGTATAGATGCGCTCTAGGCCTTCTTCGGTATCTTTGTAGAAGACACCTGCAACCCACTGCATTGCACCTGCATCAGCTGTATCTGACAGGCGCGAGGATTGGGCTTTGATCTCAAAGGTAGTCGTTTCGCGGTCGCGGTCGTAGCGATCCACCGAGGCATATTCCCATGGATGGAAGCCTGGGTGGGTCCAATCTTCGTCATACGCATAAATACTGTTCGCATCCACAAACCCGCTATGCACACTGACCTGGCCCCAATCCATGTTACGGGTATAGTTCAGCGCAACACCGGATGCGTTGGTATGATCTTTACCTGGCTGGTCAGAAAGCGTGACATTATCATTATCTAATGAGAACGCATCATAGCCATTGTTGATATCCACTTTTAACACTTGTAGTGCTAGTGCACTGGCCTCACTCAACGCCCAGTCTACTTTAATGCGACCAGCAGATTCATTGATCCCATTGGTATCATCACGCCCTAAATAGGTGTTTTTCACAAACCCGTTATTTTGTACCTGAGACAGCGCGACTCGGACATTCACATCATCCGACAAAGCCTGGCTATAAGCGCTTTTGACTTCCAACAAATCGTCCTGCCCCAACGCCACACTCAGCTCACCCGATGGTGTATCCGTGGCAGGATTAGTCACAATATTAATCACACCTGCCAAACCGGATGTACCAAACGCAGTGGCTTGCGGTCCGCGTAACACTTCTACTTGCGCGGTGTCCACCAACACGCCCAACGAACCTAGACCCGACACATCCCAGCCATCTAAGATGATGCCCACAGACGGGTTCACTGGCTCTGAAAATTGCGAGCGCTCCCCTATCCCTCGGATTTGGATGAACTTGGCACGAGACGCGCCAGACGTAAGGCTAACATTGGCGGCTGTGGCTAAGACGTCTGCAATGTGGCTGGCTTGGCGTTGCGCAATGGCCTCGGCGCCAATCACAGTGGCTGAATGTGCCACTTCATCGACGCTTAGACCGGATAGGTCGCCTTGGACGATAATACGCTCAATGCTGTGTGTCTCATCAGCATAAGCAACAGGCATCGTATATAAACTCGCACAAGCAAGCGCTATGGCAGTTTTTGAAAAAATAGAGGCTGTATGTTGGTTCATATCTGGATCTCTTTTTAAACTTAACAAAAAAGGGATCCGAAAAACTACGGCAGGTAGATTAGAGTCGCACTGAATGATTGCTGTGCAACTTACCCATCCCTACGCCGGCATTATCCGGATCAGGTTCAGGGTTTCGTGAATCACGATCTCAGCCCCGCATTGCAGAGCACCCCTTGGACGTGGTGGAATATAGCCGAATGTCGTGGGGATTGCAATATAAGCTTGGCTAATCAATTAAAGGGATACGCAAGACAAACTCGATATACGTCCCAGAGATTTTTGGGGACTCGCTCGTCTCACCAAGCTGAGCATGGATTGACCATTGGTTACGTCGACAAATATCAGCGACCAAGCCCAGACCCAAACCGTAACCTTGGGTGTGCGCTTTTTGGTTGTGGCGAACAAACTTCACAAACATGGTTTCACATTGCTCAGCTGTCATCCCGACTTGCGCATTGCGCAGTTTGTACACCAGTTGCTCGTCTTGTACACACCATTCCACATCGATCCATCCTCCGGAGGTATTGTATTTAATCGCGTTGGAAAACAAATTATCCAGCGTCATACGCAATGACGTTTCATCAACTTTGGTAAAAATTTCATCGTATTGATTACCTAAAATCCTAAAATGTAGGTTGGCATCATAGATTTTTTCCTGAAATGATTCGATAACCAAGCTGATGTGTTTGACGAAGTTTAATCGTACCGGCTGTAAAACCAAGCGATGATAGGTTTTGATATCCAGAATATTTTTGACTAAAGCCTGCATTTTACCCGTGTGTTTAGCGATCATCTTAAGGTGTTGCTGTTGCTCTTCATTAAGAGTAGGGCTTTGTTGCAAAGCTTGTAATGGTGAAGATATCAAGGTCAGAGGGGTGTTGAGCTCGTGTGAGATATATCCGAGCAAATCAGATTGTTGATTGAGGTTTTTAGACAATTCGCGGTTAACCCGCTCTAACGCCACCTGTTTTTGATCTATCTTAGCGTGCAAATGATTAAACAGCTTCATGCTCACGACAAACAAAAATAAGACCACCGAGATCAACCACACACTCGTCCATGAGACCATAAAATCTTGGCTT
This sequence comes from Glaciecola sp., assembly GCA_040514355.1. Classification (GTDB taxonomy): domain Bacteria; phylum Pseudomonadota; class Gammaproteobacteria; order Enterobacterales; family Alteromonadaceae; genus Opacimonas. The sequence continues at coordinate 4,881 of JBEVCF010000085.1, read as the reverse complement.
AACGTGATGATGATTGGATTTTCCAACAATTCAGCTTCTTTGGTACTGACGACGCGAAAAAGGTGCGGTGTTGGCAGGACTGGATTGGGCGTATGTACCACGTCGGGGGCAACTCGCACTGCGTCTACCGGTAAGGACGCTGCAGACGTTTGGGTGCCGATTAGTCTGCCATCGTCGTCTTTTATTTGTAACGAAAATGCATCCGTAGCAAAGTGCCGACGCATATCTTCAAATAAGGTTTGGTGCGAAATCATGACTGTGGTGAATTTCTCCAGCCCTTCCGTAATACTTGGATCAGCAAACTCTGCCACTTGGTTGATGGCTAAACCATAGCCCCCCTCGACCAATTCAAAAGACTGGATCAAGGCGCGATTGATGATCTTTGGATTGACTGCATCGACTTTTAGACCCGGTCTGGCAAACTCAAACAAAGGTTTTAAGGCCTCAATTTTACTGACTTCCAAGCCCAATATGGGTTGTTTGGAGGGGTCTAGTGGATACACAAAACTGGTCACGTAATTGTGTTCACTCATACGCCGACGCACTAAAATAGGCTTGCCCGTTGCGTCTTCTCCTAACTCTTTGAGAATAAAGTTGGGGGAGAGCTGTTGACTCAGCTCATCTGGTCCCATTCTATCCACCATCGATATCATGTAAATAAAGGGATAGCGTCGGGACAAATTCTCGGCAAATTCATAGGTCGCTGCGTTGCTGGGATAGGGGGTTTGACTCACAAAGTTGGAAAATAAGTCCGAGATCTGCCATGTCGTATTTTCAACGTCATTGATATAAGTAGCCATTTGCAATACTTTAGCATCGACCTCGCGCTGCATCTTTTGGTAATCACTGTACACGATTGCCATGAGTAAACCGAGCATCACCATCGTCACCGCCCAAAAGCGATAACGTTTGATTCGGTTTAATGCGGAGAGGGATGTATGTGTCGATGTCATAGTGCATACTATAAAGTGTGATGGCAGCACAAGCAAACAAAAGCCCTGCTAATGTAGCCTAATTATGTGCAGAGGGTGTCTGCCTGCTAGTGCGTTGGCACCGTAAACTGTGCTATCGTTATCTTTTTACAATCACGCTGAGCATCATGCGCAAACTGGCTATCCATCACGATTTACCTCGCTTAATCGAGGCTCTACAAGCCCATGCCAACAGGCCGATGTCGATATGTGTCTGTGGCGCTGACGCTGATAGTTCACTATGCTCGACCAAAAGCGATGTAAGTGCACACCAACTTGACCTACACATCATAACACACCAACAAGTGCGGCATATGTTGGGGCGCGAGTTTGATATCGTGGTTTATGATGTCACGACAGGCTTTCAGGCCAGTGCATGGTTGATCCTCGCCGGACTTGTCAAAGGCTCAGGTGCACTGTTTTTTGTTCAACCGCCCAACCAGCCGGTGCCATCAGGCTTGACGTTTTCTTATCCTTTGCCAACACCTAACTCATGCTTATTTGAGCAAATTAGTCGGGATCTGACCATGGCCACAGGATCTGATATCAAACAACTTTGTAGTGATATCGCTGACTTTGATGCACAGGCACTGTGGCTCAAGCATCTTGACCAAGCTAAGGCCGCGCAGACGCAGTGTTTTAAACGTACCATACACACGTTAACTCATTCACATCATCACGTCCTCATTACAGCTGAACGTGGACGTGGGAAGTCACATCTGCTTGGACTTATTGGTCAGGCGTTATGTGCACACTTGCGCATTGGCGTGGTAGCACAAAGCCAAGCGCACATCAAAACGCTGCTTGCTCATTTTGAACAAAAGGCTGAACACATTTCTATATTACCTATGGATGCATGGCCAAGCTATCGATCTGAACCTGACATGACACCAGAGTTTGATGTGTTAGTGATGGATGAGGCAGCCAGTTTTCCAGTGGAGGTGTTACAGCAATGGACGCGATGTACTCAGCGCTTGTTACTCGCTACGACGGTGCATGGCTATGAAGGCACAGGCATGGGGTTTACCCAACGTTTCATCCCTTGGCTTAAAGCACAAAGTGAAGTAACCCATATCAAACTCACACACCCTTTTCGGTTTATGACGCCCTGCCCGATTGAGACAGTCTGCGCTCAGTTTGTACAATTTGATATGTGGCAAAGTGCACCCGTAGCCTATGATGACGGCATCCATTATGTGGACCGCCAGGCATTTCTGCACGACAACAATTTGTTACGTGCTGTGATGAGCGTTTTGTCACTGGCGCATTACCAAACCACGCCAGATGATATCCAACGCATGCTCGAAAGCCCTGATATGTGGGCGTTGGTGTATGTGCAAAACCAGCGTGTTATTGGCTGTGTATGGGTAATTGTTGAAGGCACCAGACGCAAAGAGCCATTGTCAAATTCACTAGAGCACAAGCACGCTGATGGTATCAAGCAAAATGATACAAGATGTGGCGATATCTCACACTTAGCCGTACAGATCACCAATGGTTCACGCCGGGTCTCGGGGCATTTAGTTCTCCAGCAACTAGCACATAGCTATGCGCTTCCTGTGTTGCTAGGTTGTACCGTGTGGCGTATCAATCGCATTGCGGTATTACCCGAGATGCAAAATACTGGGGTGGGTTCGCAGTTACTCGCACACCTTAAACACCTAGCACAGCACTCAAGTGCAGCAAGGCCTTGTCCAGACGCGTTGGTCAGTTCGTTTGGTGCACAACCTCGGTTGTTAGATTTTTGGCGCCAACATGGCTATACGTTGTGCAAGCAAGGGGTGAAGCCGAATAAAGCGACCGGTTTGTGTAATGCGATTGTGATGCAACCTTTAGCTGGTTTGGCTGAGTATCAATACACGCAGCACGTTTCGTTGTGGTCAGTCATTCAAACATGCCACACACTCGAAGCCCTGTGGCAGCAAAAACGCAGTCTTCCTATTCAATTATTACAGGACATAGAACCGCTGATCATGCAGCGCATAGCAGAGTTCGTAGCCGGTACACGGGCATTGGAGTATACCGAGTCTGCCTTGTATGCATTTTTTGTCAATGATGAGCATGCTGATCCCGTAATCAAAGCCCGTTACCAAAACCACTGGTCGATTGCCCAGTGCTGTGATTATTTTAAACTCGCCGGTCGCAAAGGGTTTGCTCGTTATGTACAACAACAGGTGTGCTTGTGAACCTATAAGCCAACTTGATATTGCTTTTTTTGCGAAACAAAATACAAAAAACCCGCCAAAAGGCGGGTTTTAAATTCATCAATATTACACCAAGAGTTGCTTAAATCGTGATCCCACGGTTTTTAGCTTTCTCTTTAATGTAAGGTGTCCACGCATTAGCATTGCGACGCATGGCTGGAGACTTTTTGGCCTCAAGCGCATGTTTGTAAGCCGTACGGAATTTATTCTGATAAAAGTTCGCTTCCATTAACGAGAAATGAATGCGAGCAGGATCTTCCGCGCCAGCTTCAATTGCATTTTCAAGCGCAACCACCGCACCTTTGAAATCTTCTGCAGCAATTAACAAGATACCTTGTTTGCGGAACATTTCAGGATTATTTTCAAACTTCGCGGCAATACCGTAATACTTAGCTGCTTGTGAATGGTACTTCGCAGAATGATAGGCATTTGCAAGTTGAGAATAACTGGTTTCATTTTTCTCAATCAAGCCACTATCAATATGCTTCTCCAGCAACTTTGCTGCTTTGTAAGGCATGTCATTAGTAGAATACAACTGCGCCATAGCTTTGATTTGAGACACTTTTTCCAAGAAACCTTCTTGGTAAGCGACCTCAAATGTCGATAACGCTTTCTTGTAATCTTCTACTAGCATGTAGAAAAATCCAAGCTGCGACCACCACTGCTTGTTGTCAGGGAAGTTGCGTACCAATTCCTCTGCCACAAGTACAGTTTGTGGATACATCTTACGTTCATAAAAAGACGTTAACTTGAGTACATAAGGATTTTTGTTCGGTTTACCTTCTTTTGCATACAAAGCAATCGCTTTGTTAGCAGGATCAACCATCTTATCTAACTCTTTTAACTCGTAGTGGGCTTGGGTAATGCGTGTATAGATTGCAGGATCTTCTTTACACGTAAAATCCATCCATGCGTTGTACCATTTTAACGCCGTACGATACTCTTTCTCTTGTAGGTTTAAATCACCTAACAGACGTAAAGTATCAGCGTGTTCACGGTCATTTAACTCTTTTGGATCCACAGCCGCAGTCAGTTTTACTAACGCTTCTTTTTGACGACCCTTGGCAGCTGCCATGATGTTGCCGACAAAACGGTTTACATACGCTTTATCAAACGCATCGTTGGTGGAAATATCGAGTAAAATCTCAATCGCTTCGTCCGTCAAATCTTGGTTGTATGCTTCAAAGGCTTTAGCAACTTTCTTACCCGTACGTTCGCCTGGTAAGTTGGTTTTGCCAGGCTTGTACCCTGGGCACATAACAGGCAATACCGGGGCAGCTGGTTTTTTAGCCGCTGCCTCACCTTCTTGAGCATATACACCATTAGAAAAAACAAATGAGGCACTTAATGTTGCTGCAATCGCAGTTAATTTAATTAAATTCTTCATTATGATTTATCCAATTTGAAATCTAACTGAACTTGCATGTTGAACTGTTTTTGTGGCTTACCTTCAACGATCTTTGGCTTGTATTTCCAGCGACGCAAAGCACGTTTTGCTTCACGGTCAAAAATACGCTTTGGATCAGCTTCTAGAACGACCACGTCTTCAACACCGCCCACTTCATTGATAGTAAAAGACATAATTACATAGCCTTCTTTACCATCACGAGCCGCTTGCACAGGATATTTCGGTTCAATCCGCACGATAGGCGTAGCATCGCCATCACGACGCATGTTACCCACACCACTTAAGTTGATATTAGCAC
>JBEVCF010000084.1:0-7704 GCA_040514355.1 Glaciecola sp. | reverse complement strand
TCATTATTTTGATTGCCGTGGTGGTATATCTGAACTTGCCGAAAGAGGCTCAGCAACAGCGCCGTGGTGGCGGCGCGACACCTGTTATAACAGAGATCCTCAGCCAACAACCGTTTGCGATCACGATTGAAGCTTTAGGCACAGCCAAAGCGAATGAATCGATTGATCTGAGTGCTCGCATTGCTGAAGTTGTGACTGAAATTAATTTTGAAGATGGTCAACAAGTCGAGGCGGGACAGGTACTTATTCAACTTAATGACCGTCAACAACGCGCTCGTGTGAATGAGATCCTTACCAATCTTGGTGAAGCCGAGCGCCAATTACAACGTATCGAAAATCTTGCCACATCCAATGTCGCCTCCAAGCAACGACTCGATGAACAAAAAGCCCGAGTCGAAGCGCTCAATGCTCAATTGGAAGTCGTGCGTGCGAATTTAGCTGAAACCCAAATTAAAGCGCCTTTTTCAGGCGTATTAGGGCAACGCAATATCAGTGTGGGGGCGTATGTACGTGCGGGACAAATGCTCACTACGTTAGATGATATTGCGACCATCAAATTGGATTTTGCGGTGGCTGAGCGTCATCTGCCTTCGTTGAGCGTAGGGCAGAAGGTGTTTGCAAGCTCTGTCGCTTATCCTGGAGAGACCTTTAACGGTGAGATTTTTAGTGTGGATTCTCGCGTGGATCCCGTAACACGGTCGATTGCAGTACGGACCAAGATCGACAACGCGGACAACAAAATCAAGCCAGGCATGCTGCTGACTGTAACATTGCAAAAAGCGCTATTAGACACTTTAGTGTTGGACGAGAAAGCCTTAGTGCCAATCGAAGACAAACAATACGTGTACGTTGTTGAAGCGGATAAAGTGGTGCAAAAAGCCGTACAAATCGGTGCCAGACAACCCGGAAAAGTCCAAATTTTAGGCGGCTTAAATGCTGGGGAAGAGGTCATCGTGCAAGGCACACTGCGCGTGCGTAATGGCTCAACGGTAAAAGTACTGAATCGCGACGGAGAATAGCATGTTGTTATCTGATGTAGCGGTAAAACGCCCTGTTTTTGCGACAGTGGTCAATCTGATTTTACTGGTCTTTGGGTTGGTAGCCATTACATTGTTGTCACTGCGCGAATATCCCGATATAGACCCGCCTATCGTCTCAGTATCCACCAGTTATCCTGGCGCATCAGCCGCTATCGTGGAAACCCGTATCACGCAAGTACTTGAAGATCGGATCAGTGGCATTGAAGGGATCAAAAATATCAGCTCTTCCTCGCGCAACGGTCGTTCGAGCATTTCGATTGAGTTTAACTTGTCGCGGGATATCGATGCGGCGTCCAATGATGTGCGTGAACGTATTTCACGGGCATTGAACAACTTACCTGACCAAGCTTTTCCACCTGAGGTGGCCAAATCCAATTCCGATGAAGACGTCATTGTGTGGTACAACTTGCGCAGTACCAATCTATCGGTGATGGAGTTGACCGATTACGCCGATCGCTTTATTGCCGATCGCTTATCAATTGTTGATGGGGTGGCGCGGGTTCGCTTGGGAGGCGGGCGCAGTTATGCCATGAAGGTATGGCTAGACCGCAATGCGATGGCGGCACGTGGGGTTACGGTCGCCGACATTGAACGCATTATTCGTTCTGAAAATGTTGAATTACCAGCCGGCCGAGTAGAATCTATGTCACGTGATTTTGAAGTTCGCGTGGCACGCTCATTTTTAACCCCAGAAGATTTTGCACGACTTGCGATCAAAGCCAATGCCGATGGCTACATTGTGCGTTTGTCTGAAGTCGCGACGGTAGAGCTTGCAGCGGAAGACGACGAAACCGATTTTCGTGGTGATGGCGTCAATATGATTGGTTTAGGGATCGTCAAACAATCCAAAGCCAATACACTAGAGGTAGCCAAAGCCGCCAAAGCCGAGATTGAGAAAATTTCAGAGACGCTCCCTGATAATATCTTTATTGTGCCAAGCTATGACTCGTCTATATTTATCGAACAATCTATCAAAGAAGTGTATGAGACGTTAGCGATTGCGATGTTTATGGTAGTCGTAGTGATTTACCTGTTCTTAGGCAACATGCGAGCCACATTAATCCCTGCCGTAACGGTTCCTGTGTCGTTACTGGCAGCATTTATCGTGATGTATATCCTTGGTTTTTCGATCAACTTGTTGACGCTCTTAGCCTTAGTCTTAGCCATTGGTTTGGTAGTGGATGACGCCATTGTTGTACTCGAAAATATCTACCGCCGCATAGAAATGGGCGAGCCGCCTTTGCTAGCCGCTTATCGAGGGGCAAGGGAAGTGGGTTTTGCCGTTATTGCCACCACCCTAGTGCTCATATCAGTCTTTGTGCCTTTAGTATTTTTAGAAGGGAATATTGGGCGTTTGTTTACCGAGTTTGCATTAGCGATTGCCGCTGCCGTCGCGTTCTCAAGTTTTACGGCGTTAACGCTATCGCCCATGATGGCCTCAAAGCTACTCAAACACCGCAGTCGCAGTAGCGGATTTGGGGCAATGGTTGAACGCTTATTCAAGCGTATTGAAACGAGCTACGCGGCGCGTTTGCACAAAACGGTTAAACAACCATTAGCTGTAGTGATACTGATTGCCCTGAGTAGTGTGGTGTTGTATCAGCTCAATGAGCGTTTACCAGAAGAGTTTGTACCACGCGAAGACCGCGGCAATTTCTTTATCTTGATGCAAGCGCAACAAGGCGCAAGTTATGAATCTAATTCTGAAAATTTGCGCAAAATAGAAGCGATTTTGTTGCCTTATCTCGACACGGGTGAAATGCAACGAGTACTCGTAAGAACCCCAGGTTTTGGCGGATCTGCCGGGATTGCGATTGTTGGGGCTGCAGATTGGGAAACGCGCACGCGTTCGACGTTTGATTTGATGAATGAAGTGACTCGCAAACTGCAATCCATCCCCGATGTGCGAGCATTTGCGATCATGCGTTCGTCCTTGGGAGGGCGGGGACTCGGCCGGCCAGTACAATTTGTATTGCAAGGTAATACGTATGAGGAGCTGGTGGCTTGGCGGGATATCGTTTTGGACAAGGCCAGAGAAAATGACAAATTACTGCGCTTGGACTCCGATTACAAAGAAACGACACCACAATTACTGATTAATATCGACCGTGAACGCGCTGCTGACTTAGGAGTGTCTATTTCGGATATCGGACGAACTTTAGAGACGATGTTAGGACAACGTCGTGTGTCGCGGTATCTCGATCGCGGTCAAGAATACGAAGTGATCATGGAAGGGATTGAGTCGGATTATATGAGCCCTGATAGTATCGATAACATTTTTGTGCGCTCCAATCGTTCGGGCGAGTTGATCCCCATGGATAACTTACTCAAAGTCAGTGAGCAAGCAACTTCATCTACGTTGAATCGCTACAATCGCATGCGCGCGATCACCATTTCAGCCAACTTGGCAGATGATTATACCGTAGGTGAGGCATTGGCTTATTTAGAAAACATTGTCGCGACAGAACTACCTGATGGCGTCAGTATTGATTATAAGGGACAGTCTCAACTCTACCAAGAATCCGGCTCTTCCTTTATGTTTATCTTTGCGATGGCTTTGGTGATCACCTATTTGGTATTAGCTGCGCAGTTTGAAAGTTGGATCCACCCTTTAGTCATTATGTTAACTGTTCCCCTTGCGCTAGTAGGTGCCTACATAGGTCTGTTTCTCAATGGTATGTCACTGAATATCTACAGTCAGATTGGTTTGGTGATGTTGATTGGTTTGGCTGCGAAAAATGGTATTTTGATAGTCGAATTTGCCAATCAGTTACGTGACGCAGGCAAAGCATTCACGGATGCATTGATCACTGCAGCCACCCAGCGTTTGCGTCCAATCGTGATGACTGGGTTTACAACCATATTCACCGCATTACCCCTTGTATTGGCGTCTGGACCAGGTGCTGAAAGTCGGGCGGTAATCGGTATGGTTATTTTTGCTGGGGTGTTATTTTCGACAGTATTGACGTTATTTGTGGTGCCGACTATCTATTACTACATGGCACGTAATACGACGTCTCCAGAAGCCCGCTCCAAACAATTAGCCGCTTACGAAAAAGACATTCCTTATCAAAAAGGTGATAATAAATAATTGCCTCTAAGAAGACGTCAAAGGAGCTGACGTCGATTACATTTTCTTAGTTTGTTGCTCCAGACTTAACCGGTGCAACTTACATCAAAATTTAGAATCTAACCGCATGCTCAAAGGCGATATGAGTATGTATGATGTGCGCCGGTTTCATTGGTCGGTATTGGATTTTACGCTGAATAACGGCAAGGTGGCAGTGGGCGCGTTGTACAAAGTCGCAGCGCCCGCTTTGATAGCACACAAGCACAAGCGTTTAGCATGACCTGGCAAAGCTTTAATCGCCTTGGGCAGGCGATGTCGCCCACCTATAATGGGGCTGGGCAGCTAATGCAAACGACCGATGCACTAGCAGGGGTCACCCGCTATGCCTATGATGGTGCGGGTAATCTTATTGTCCTTGAGGATGCCAATGGGCAACGTATCCGCAGTCGCTATGATGCATTGGGGCAGAAACGTCGTGTGGATGACCCCAACATGGGCGTGCAAACCTTTACCTACAATGGCTTTGCTGAGCTTATCAGTCAACGCGATGCCAATGGCAACACGACGAGCTATGGCTATGACCGTTTGGGTCGACAAACCCAGCGTAGGGTACAAGGGCCGAATGAAGACAGTACGCATCATTTTGTGTTTGATAAGCCAAGTCGTTTAGCGTATGTCAATAACACCCCGCATAACTTATGTTATGGCGCGATGGCACAAGAGTATGTGACCGAGACGTCTGCTTTGGACAATACCCAAACCACCCCGCAATATTTACGGCATTACGCCTATGACAATCTATGCCGTATCAAGCACGATACCCGCAGGATAGATAATAAAGAGTATGTGATAACATCGTTATACGATGGCGGGTATGGACGAGTTAAAGGTCTGATTTACCCCAACGGTATCACGCTAGGCTATGAGTATGACCAAGATAGTGGGTATCCTAAACGCACCTATAATGCGCTCACCGGTGCAACTTATCATAAAGTGAGCCGTGTTGATGCCAGCGGCAAATGGACGCATGCCAGTTATCAAGATGAGCACCATAAGGTGACACGGTATTTTGATGTTGCCTCGGGGCAGATGCACAGCACAGCCTTATCGTCATCTAGGGGGACTTTACAGCGCATTGATTACACCTATGACAATGCCTTTGGGCACGTAAGTGAGCAGCACATCCAGCGCTTGAACACGTCAACGTATCGACAAGAGCATGCCTATGAAGCTTTTTATTATGACGATTTGCATCGCTTAACACGCACCTTACGTGCTAGGTCTGCCACTGCGCTCACCCCTGGACACAGCGATGCCCTGTCGGTGGAATATGGGTATGACGCGGTGGGAAATATTCGCTTTAAGACGGATTTTTCAGCGCATGATGGCATGGCGTATCGCTACGGTGATAGTCAGCGTCGAGCACGGCTTGATAATAGTAATGCTGGGCCTAATGCGGTGCGTCACATCACCCTTAAACGCGCCATCAATGACAGCGCCTCTCGTCAACTGCGCTATGATAACAATGGTAATCTCACCTCTGATGGGGTGCGCTTAATTAGCTATAACGCCATGAACAAGCCCGTCACCATACATGTGAGCGGTCAGCGTTATTTGCATCCCAATGATAGTCATCGCACGGTGACGCAGACGACGGATTTTGCCTATGGCAGTGATAACCTGCGCTACAAACAACGCTCAGGTGATGTGGCGCAGACCATTTACATCGGCCAGCAGTATACCGAGCAAACCCTTGCCAATGGCACCACCCAACAGCGGGTGTACATAGACGATGTCGCTATTGATATCACGAGTATCAGTCGTGGGGGAAAACATAACCGCATCCAATCCTTGCACACCGATAGATTAGGCTCCACGGTGGGGGTGTTCAACACCAGTGGATACTTGCATGAGTCGCGCAGTTATGATGCGTTTGGTACCCCGCGCGGCAGCTTAAACAGCGATAGGTTCAATGCCATCTTGGGCAGCACGGTGAGCCCGAGGGGGTTTACGCAGCATGAGCATCTAGATGGTGCGCAGTTGATCCACATGAACGGTCGGGTGTATGATTACCACTTAGGGCGGTTTTTGAGTGTTGATCCGTTTATACAAGGGGTGGGCAATAGCCAAGGGGTAAATCCGTACAGCTATATTTTGAATAACCCGCTGGCGGGGACCGACCCGAGTGGGTATGTAGCTGTCACAGGGTTAGATAGATGGTCGGGTATGCCAGACCCAATGGGATATGGCGATAACTGTCCGTTTTGTGTAAACACGGGCGATGATAAAGAAGGACAAGACAACGGTGCTGATGCTGGGGGACAGGCAAGTTTAAATATCACTATTACTGCTGACAATGCTTCTGTAGGCTCTGGAAATGTTAGTGGCATAGGTGGCCAAGCTCAGGTTGGTACTAGTCAAGAGGTCATCAAACATTCTAGCTGGGGGATTTGGGACAGTATTCAAGCAGGTCTAGATGTTGCGGGATTAGTGCCCATAATTGGTGAGCTTGCGGATCTGACAAATGCGGGTATTTCACTAGCTAGAGGAGATTACGAAGGGGCTGTCCTTTCATTATCCGCAATGGTTCCTATTGTGGGGAACGCTGCAGGTACAGCAAAGATAATACGCTCAGCAGAAAAATTTACTGATAGTAATATTGTTACAAAAGGGATAGAGGCAAAAAACGGACTTAGGGTTGAAGGTTTTACAGGGCATGGTGTTCAAAGAGCAGTTGGCAATAACTCTGATAGAGCAGGCGTTTCTCCTCAAGGAATATTAGATGCACTAAAAAATCCGTTGAAGATTGGTGACATTAAGACTGACCAACTTGGCAGAGCGAGCCAACGATTTATAGGCGATACGGGCGAAGTTGTAGTGAATCCCCAAACCGGAAAAATCATATCTGTTAACCTAACTTCGTCTAAGAAAGCAGCGAGATTGATGCGTCAGTTGGAGAATTCTTAACAATGATTCTTGGTCGAGAAGAAGTTCTATATATGCTCATTATACTCGAGTTACCACCTGATTTGCGTCTAGTATTGGAAGCGATTTCAGCGGAAGGTGGAGAGTTAAATGAGGATCAAGCTGATGAATTGAGAGACTTGTGCAACGAAAAGTTGGATATTTGTGGTTACGATGAGAATTATAAGCTCAACGAAAACGGTAAAAAACTTGAAGCATTGGTAGATAAGCTGTTTATAGGATAGTTACGCCATTTCAAGGTGAATTTCTTCCTATGTTACAAACAGTGGAAGGAAGCTTCCATTTGCAGATAAAGACCGGCTTACCGAACAGAGGAATGTTTCCAGTTCCTGGCTCTGACTCTCGAATAATAATTTCTCAGGATATATGTTAGGTATGAAGTGACAGGCGTCGCTTTTTACGGCATGGAGCTAAAGTTTGTTGAAGCACGAGACGCATTTAATAATCAAATATTCCTAAATGCAAAAGATTAAAAATAATAAACTAATTTAAGGAGGGGATATGACTATAAATGTTGATGTTTTGATGAGTTTATATGCTGGTTGGTTTGTTTTTTCAACAGCAATGCTGGTTTATTTAAGGCTGTTCAGTAAATATCAAATCCAGAGG
>JBEVCF010000083.1:0-8347 GCA_040514355.1 Glaciecola sp. | reverse complement strand
CCTTCTTTAACCGTACGTATTTTTGTAGCCATGCTGATGGGCGCCGCCATTGGTATTGCGTTGAATTTTCTTTTTAGCGAAAGCGGTGACGCGACAGTAACCGTTGCGGGTATCACCTTTTCAACTAAAGCAATATTAGTTGACGGTATTTTCTCTGCGTTAGGACAAATTTTCATCGCCAGTTTGAAAATGCTGGTTGTGCCATTGGTATTTGTCTCTTTGGTGTGTGGCGTCAGTAGTTTATCTGAGCCTAGCAAATTAGGACGCTTAGGTGGAAAATCAGTAGGTTTGTACTTGTTCACGACCTGTATCGCTATCACTACTGCCATTACCGCCGCGCTCATTGTTCAGCCTGGTGCAGGACTAAATTTAGCCACTGAAACCGAGTTTGTCGCCAAAGCTGCTCCGAGTTTAGTTGATGTATTTGTAAACATGTTCCCAGCTAATCCGATTGCCTCCATGGCAGAGGGTAATATGCTACAAATTATTGTGTTTTCTGTCATCGTCGGGATCGCATTATCACTAACTGGGGATGCGGGCAAACGCATCGCCAATGGTTTTCAAGACCTCAACACGATCATCATGCGCATTGTCACCATGGTGATGGAAATTGCACCTTATGGCGTCTTTTGCTTAATGGCCAAACTTTTTGCAACCATTGGTATGGACACTATTTTAGGGTTGGCTAAATACTTTTTCTTGCTCTTTTTTATATTGATTTTCCACGCTGTTGTAACGTATTCCATCGTCCTTAAAGTACTGAGCGGACTAAATCCTATTATCCTGCTAAAAAAAATGCGCGAAACGATTATTTTTGCCATCAGTACGGCCAGTTCAAATGCCACTATCCCCGTTACACTAAACACTGCTAAACACAAGTTAGGGGTGAAATCTTCAGTATCGAGTTTTACTATTCCTCTTGGCGCTACCATTAATATGGATGGTACAGCCATCATGCAAGGGATCGCCACGGTATTTATTGCTCAGGTGTATGGTGTAGATTTAAGTGTTACGGACTTCCTCATGGTTATTGTCACCGCAACACTTGCCTCAGTGGGCACTGCCGGTGTGCCAGGTGTGGGTTTGATCATGCTCGCCATGGTCTTGCAACAGGTCAATTTACCCGTTGAAGGTATTGCTTTGATCATCGGAGTCGATCGCTTGTTAGATATGACGCGAACAGCAGTTAATGTCACTGGAGATTGTGTTGTATCGTGTATCGTTGCCAAAAGTGAAGGCGAATTAGATTATGATATCTATCACGACCCAAACGCAGAAGAACCTAGCAAAGAAATACCAACAGAAGGGGCAGCCTCATAAGCTGTTGTACTGAGGCTGCGCTAGTTGTACAGTGCACTGGTGTTTCGGTAGTACGCTGATCGTGCACGTACTAATGCAGATGCTGCGCAGCCTCGATTTGCGCAGCTGCGCGTGCTGGATACAGTGAGGCCAACAACGTCAACAGACTAGCAATCAGCACCGTTACACCTACATCACGCCAGTGTAATTGGCTGGGCAAGTAGTCGATAAAATAAGTATTGGCAATTAACACTGTACTCCCGGACATGACTTCATACCACTGAAACAAATCTGGTAGTGTTAATGCCAGTATCACGCCAATCACGACACCGCTGAGGATCCCCACAGCACCATTCATGAAACCGTGTAAAACGAATACCCGCGCAATCTGCTGTTGCGACATACCCATCGTTTTGAGTATCGCAATGTGAGCCTGCTTTTGTTTCACTGCCATCATCAATGCCGAAACAATATTAAAACTAGCGACAGCAATAACCAACACTAACACAATATATACAACCACTGAGACTAATTGAATATCTTGGTATAGATGACCATGCGTTCGCGTCCAATCACTCATATATACCGCTTGAGGGAAGTTGTAGCCAATATCATAAGTTATTTGGGCCGCGGCAAACGGTTCGTGATAAAACAAATGTAAGCCCTTTGCTGCATGCTTAATATTCAATGCAATATTCAAAGCATCGAGCTCAGTCACAGCAAGGAGGTCACCCATTTCGCCTGTAATGGCCAGTGTGCCAGCAAGCTGAGCACGATATACAACGGGTGCTTGAAAATGTATGTTGTTGCGAGCACCTTCACTGGGCAATAAGAATTGTAGCGTTTGCCCAAGCGTTAGAGCATGCTGATCAATCACTTTCTGACTGAGGTAAATTGCTGGTAGAACTTGTTCTACCGCTTCGGCTGGGTGGATAAAACGCGCCAAAGGATGGGCATGAACTTGATCAATACCAATCAAATTCATGCTGTACAAACCATTTCCGCTTTGCAACATACCTGCACTTTGCGTAGTTAGCTCTACTTGTTTGACATTAGGGTGCTGACGTAAAGATTGGACCATGACTGCCGCATCCACAATGCCTGTATTATCCACAGAATACAATTCACCATGAGCAATACTGTCTAAGATATTGTCTTGCAGGGCTTGTGTAAATCCATTCATCACCGACAATAACACGATGAGTGCTGCACAACCAAGCGCAATCCCCGCAATGGATGCTTTTGTAATAAATGAGGTAAACCCTTTATGTTGTTGACGTAAACGTCGCGCTAACAACCAAGTTAAGTGAGGTCTAGCCACGTAACACTCCCGAGCTTAGATGAATTTGACGATCACATAATTGGGCTAATTCATTATCGTGCGTAACTATAATACATGCCATGCCTAACGCTTTTTTACGTTCAAGCAACAAAGCAAAAACGCTACGCCCCGTATTGTCATCAAGATTGCCCGTAGGTTCGTCAGCAAACAAGACCTGTGGTTGATGCACAATGGCACGGGCAATAGCAACCCGTTGGCGTTCCCCACCGGATAATTGATTTGGAAAATGCGCCAAACGCCCTGACAAACTAACATCGCATAATATGGTTTTGGCTTTGTCCAAAGCAGTCTTATAACGTTCACCTGCAATTAATAAGGGCATCGCAACATTCTCTAGGGCAGAAAATTCTGGTAGTAAGTGATGGAATTGATACACAAACCCCATATCGCGATTGCGCAGGGCCGCAGCTTGTTGGTCGCTCAGTACCGTAATATCCCGATCGGCAAACCTTACCGAACCTTCAGAAGGTTTATCTAAGCCCGCTAAGAGGTGTAATAAGGTACTTTTTCCTGAGCCAGAAGCGCCTATAATGGCTACCGATTCACCTGCTGCGACGTCGAGACTTATGCCATCTAGTACAACGGTTTCGTTGGCATTTTCAAAGTAGGACTTGCGTAAATTTTGACAACTGATCAATGACATAAATATACATTTTTGAACTTTTGCACAGCATAACAAAAAACAAGGTCACCGACAGTCCAATCTATGCGCTTTTAAAAGATTTGTCATTTGCCCCTCAATACTATTCGCACACACATTGTCGAGATAAGCTAGGAATAGTACAAAAATCAACCACTAAACACATATTAACAGAAAAATCACCAAGCTGTGCTATGCTATAAATATACAATACTGGGATTTATCGAATGTCATCAACCTTTTTACTTGCACCGCTGTCAGCGCCACATAATCAAAGTAACAAAATGGCCTTAGTAGTGTTAAATGAAGAGATGAAATCCCGAATTCTATCATTGCGCCAAACCTTGCTGTTACATGATGCCATTAGCACGTCCATTGAATTTACAGGGGTGTTTATTGACGCGACCACTCCCTTTACAACGGCTAGTGATGATACTATTGAAACGTTAATTGCTTGGTTTACCGAACACACTCTACCGATCGAATCAGGCGTTTTAACTGTGTTCGCTGACGGATTTTCTGTGTCTGGTATTCCGATTGGTCAAAATACACCTAGTCTGTTGTCGAGTGATGTCATCCCTTATCCATTTCTGGACAAAGCACAAGCTATCGTGTCGTTACTCCCCAACCAACACATGTTTGCACAAACCCATATACGATTACAGTAATTACTCCATATAATCAAAAACTTACCCCATTAGCACAAATTTAACATTGATAACTTAATCGATTAAGATTACACTTCTTATCGTTAAATATATGTTAATTTTTTTGAATAGCATAACTGCTCAGCAGCATCATCACTCCAGGGACATATCTTATGAATAATTCACAAAAACCGACCATGTCATTTTGGCAAGTTTGGAACATGTGTTTCGGATTCTTCGGGATCCAATACGGTTTTGGTCTTCAACAGGCCAACCTTAGCCCCATTTTCACTTATCACGGTGCATCGTATGATCAACTACCGTTGTTGTGGTTAGCGGGCCCTGTCACAGGATTGTTAGTACAACCGATTATCGGGGCAATCAGTGACCGCACCTGGTCACCGCGCTTTGGTCGTCGTAAGCCTTTCTTTATGTGGGGAGCATTAGTGGGCAGTGTGGCCGTATTGTTTATGCCCTATGTGCCTGAATTATGGATGGTCGTTGGTTTGTTCTGGATCCTCGATGCCGGTATGAACACCGCGATGGAACCCTACCGCGCGATGGTCGGTGACATGGTCAACCGTCAACAGCGCCCTTTTGCTTTTGCCTTGCAGACATTTATGGTTTCAGGTGGCCAAATCTTGGCGAGTTTAATGCCCGTCATTTTATTGTTCTTTGGTATCTCAGCCGTCACTGATGGGACTGAAATCCCTGATATCGTGACCTACTCGTTCGTCATTGGTGTGGTCGTGATTTTAATCACTGCGACATGGTCCTTCAATACCACCAAGGAATACCCGCCCGAAAACGTTGCACAATTCCACGCAGAAAACCAAGGTCAAGCACTCAAAAACTTGATCCCTGATTTAGTATCAGGATTGCGCGATATGCCCAAGTCGTTACGTCAATTGTGGTGGGTAAAACTAGCAACGTGGTTCGGCTTGCCGTTGATGTGGCAGTACTTGTCTTTATCGATTGCCTATCACGTATACAACGCACCCACGCCTGATGCGCCAGGTTTCGCAGAAGGGACTGCACACGGAGGTACCGCATTTGCCGTGATGCATGCAACGACATTAGTCTGTTCATTCTTTATTGCTCGGTTTGTGCACCAGTTCTCGGATCGCTTAGTGTATTGTGTGACGCTGATTGTCGGTGGGATTGGTTTCTTAAGTATGCAACTCACCACTGATTTGACCCTGACTCTTGCGTGTATGGCGCTGGTCGGTGTGGGCTGGGCTGGTGTGATTACGATCCCTTTCATCATGTGTGCAAATGTTGCACCTGTCGCTCGTATTGGTATTTATATGGGACTCCTCAACGCCATGATTTGTTTGCCACAGATTTTGGAAATGGTGTCTATCGGTCTGATCTTTGAGTCGGTATTAGGTGGGGATCCTCGCAATGCCCTCGCCTTGTGTGGTGCGTTGTTTATTGTTGGTGGCCTATTAGCCCTGCGCATCAATACTGCCGAAGATGCAGCAGCATCCGAACATGAAGAAAAAGTCGCGTCTAACAACGCATAATGCATCGTTATAAAGAGAGAAAAACACAATAATGAAACTAGCAAATATCAAACGCGAATGGTGGAAAGAAGGCGTCGTATACCAAATCTATCCCCGCAGCTTTCAAGATTCAAACGGTGATGGTGTCGGCGATCTGCGCGGTATCATCAATCGCTTAGACTACATCAAAAGCTTGGGCGTGGATATCATATGGTTAAACCCTATTTACAGTTCGCCTAACGATGATAATGGCTATGATATATC
This sequence comes from Glaciecola sp., assembly GCA_040514355.1. Lineage (GTDB taxonomy): Bacteria > Pseudomonadota > Gammaproteobacteria > Enterobacterales > Alteromonadaceae > Opacimonas. The sequence continues at coordinate 2,650 of JBEVCF010000083.1, read as the reverse complement.
GGATTATCGCAATATCATGGCGGAGTTTGGTGATATGGCAGACTTCGAAGAACTACTGGCTGGTATGCATGAACGCGGTTTAAAAGTCGTGATGGATTTGGTAGTCAATCATTGTTCAGATGAGCACATGTGGTTCCAAGAGGCCAAAACCTCACGCGATAACCCATACTATGATTACTTCCATTGGTGGCCTGCAGAAAAAGGCACGCCTCCGACGCGTTGGAGCTATTTTGACCCTGAAGCGAATGCCTGGCGTTACAACGCAGCAACCGATTCGTATTACTTACATTATTTTGCGATCAAACAACCTGATTTGAATTGGGAAAACCCCAAAGTGCGCGCTGAAATCTATGACATGATGCACTACTGGTTCAAAAAAGGCATTGACGGCTTCCGCATGGACGTCATCACGTTTATCTCAAAACACGATGGTTACCCAGAATTCCCAGTGGAATACCACGGTGACAAAATGATCGACATGTACGCACAAGGTCCTCGCTTGCATGAATACTTGCATGAAATGAACCGCGAAGTGTTACAGCACTACGATTGTATGACCGTGGCAGAAGGCCCAGGTACGCATATTGATAACGTGCTGCCTTTGGTCGATGAAGACCGTCAAGAGCTACACATGAACTATCACTTTGACCATCAGGGTATTGGTGTGGGGCCTCGTTTTATTATCAACGAAGATTTCCAAAACCTCGTCAAATTCAAACAGGTCATGAGTGATTGGGATGCCGTCTTTAAAGACAAAGGCTGGGGTACGACCTACTTTGGCAACCATGACTTCCCGCGCATGGTGACGCGTTGGGCATCTGATGCACCCGAACACCGTCGTTTTGCTTCTAAAATGCTTAGTACTTACCTCTTAACCATGCGTGGTACGCCCTATTACTATATGGGTGATGAAATCGGGATGTCGAATATCAAGTTTGACAACATTGAAGACTACAAAGATTTGATGACCATCAACTGGTATCACCTGACCAAAGCAGAAGGGGGTGATTTGGATAAATTCATGGAGTCGCACAAGCTATGCGCCCGTGATAATGCGCGCACCCCAGTGCATTGGGATGACAGCCCACATGCAGGGTTTACCACAGGTGAGCCGTGGATCAAGGTCAATCCTAATTACACCGAGATCAACGTCGCGGCGCAAGAGCACGCCCCAGATTCTGAGTTAAACTACTTCCGTCTGCTCAATAAAGTGCGCAAGGAAGAGCTCACGCTGATTTATGGCGCCTATGAGCTATTGTTGCCAGATCACGAGGATATTTATGCTTATACACGGACCTTGGACGACGAGCAATGTTTGATATTACTCAACTTTTCAGCCAACGAGCATGTGTTAAATATCGCTGATTTAGTTGAGCGTGATGTCAGTAATGCAACGGCTTTGCTAGATAACTATGCGTTAACTCAAGAGACGCAGTTAGGCCATTTACTGCCCTATCATGCGCAGGTGATCAAGCTTTAAACTCAGTTAAATTTTAATCAATATGTTAGGCCCACTTATTTAAGTGGGCTTTTTATCGGATGCTTAGCGAAAACCCAGCGATCCTTAGTCACTGGGATGAATCGCTAGCCTTGCTCCTGAATGTACCTTCGGATTGTTTCAGCACTAGCATTTCCAACAGAGCAGACAAAGTAGCCATCTGACCAGAATGTTCTCTCTTTCCAAAACTGCATTTTTAGGTCTGGTCTGTAACATCATATTTTGTGCGTCGTTAGTTGCTTGATGTTTCTAACATGCTGAGAAACGCTATATTTGGGTGAAATGGTCATCAAAACATGGACGTGATCTTTGTCTATCTCAATCTCTTCGACTTCAAAGTCTGATTGTGTAGAGAGTTGAGTAATTATCTCTTTAACAAATTGACCTAATTGACCAACCAGCAACTGCTTTCTGTACTTAACAACCAATATTAAGTGCAAAGCTATTAGATATTTACAGTGAGACTTTGTTTGGTAATCCATGTTGACAATACGCTGTTATACAGTAGTCTATACAGTATATGAAAAAGACACTCAGATACAATTACAGGCTCAATCCAACGCCAGAGCAGGAGGCTAAACTCATTGAGTTTGGTGCAACTGCGCATGGCATTTGGAACCTACTTTTATCTGAAAATATGTGTCGGTATGCGCACCATAAGACCTTTTTGTTTTACAAAGATATGGCTCGATTAATCAAAGAGTTAAAGTCTTTTGATGAGTTCGCGTGGATAAAGGCGTTTGATTCAGCCGCAGCACAACAAGTAGCGAGAGATTTGGAAACAGCGCTCAAAAATTCACAAAGCAGGCCACAAAACTACTTCAGACTTTACATTACGCTACATTCATTGAAAAATATTAACTCAGAAAATCACATATGCAAAAAACCAGGGCAATGGGAAAATCACAACGACAAAGAACCGGTAAAGCATGCCAAGGTTGTGGTGTGCACGAACCGATATTATTCCGGATTAAATTTATAGAAAAAGACTGGGGATTGTATTGCAAACGCTGCCAAGAACAAGCGAAGTCGCACGATAATTATCAGTATGGTGGTACGTGGAAGCAAAACAAACGAAACTGAGAAAATGGCGGAGTGGACGGGACTCGAACCCGCGACCCCCGGCGTGACAGGCCGGTATTCTAACCAACT
>JBEVCF010000082.1:5616-8383 GCA_040514355.1 Glaciecola sp. | reverse complement strand
ATGATTTACAAGCATATTGTCAAATTTGTAAAAAACTTGTGGTGAGCATCGCAATTGCGCTGGCCGACAGCAGATTTATTGCAACTCTTCCATGCGGGCAAATACATCAACACCTAGCTGTTCATAAACGTGAATTAAATCGATCAGTACCCAGTTTTCTCTGATTTTACCGTTTTCACAACGCCAAAAATCTAAACTGCGCATCGTAATTTTTTGGCCAGCAGGTGCGATGCCTAGCCAACCATCCCCACCAACTGACATGTGCATGCCAGGCCAAGCGGTAAAACCAACGTAATTGTTCTCTGCAAATAAGTAACCGGTGTTTGTATCACCTACACGGTCGGGTAAGCCATTCAAAAAGGGAATTTGATGATGACGACGAAATCCCTCTATTCCCTGTGCTGTACCGATGCCTGAAGGGCCGTACCACGAAAATTTTGGATGCCAATAATCTGCCAAACGCATTGCTTCCACCCCGCCTGTAGCATAATTTCCGAGCGCAGCACACATATCTCCCACTATTTGCAGACTGCGCTGACCGTCAGCGGGAAGGTGTACCAAACCATCTTGCCGAGCAGGGCCTGGTACGTGCCATTCTCTACCCAAGCTCGGTGAAAGCGGCCAAACACCAGCTTGTAGCATCAATTCTGGGAGATCCCACAATATCTGGATTTCGACGATTTGGTCATCTTTAAAACAAAAGAATTCATGAAAGCGAATAGACGCCATTCGATTTGTCGGAGGGATTTGCAAGAAAGAAGATTTGAACGTACCGGTATATGCACCACAACACCCCACCCATTCTGTACCTTGAGCGGCAGCGCCTGCCATGACAATTAATTCGCGTCGTTCAGCTTGTGGTATTGCTGTGTATAATGGCGCAATGACTTCCTGTAAATAACTCTTAATATTGTCAATATGCCCGAAAGGATTGAAAACATGACAAGTCACATCGGGATGAAATAAGCGCTGACTGACCTGCTCTAGACTTGCTTGTTCATAGTCGTATAAATGACTAGTAAATTGACTAAGAAGATTTTTGAGCTGGGTTGAACGTTCAGGTGACATGGTGTTCTCATTAATTTTTGCATTCGAAGTCATTTTATCCTTACACGATTTTCCTTGCAAATTAAATTCATCACTTCTTATCTCACAAAAACAATTTATGGAGCGCGGTTTACGCAACAACCTGAAAATGTGATATGTTTGCGCCATGCATCAAAAAACTTAAAATAACCTATGCACACTGCACACTATCTCCAACAATTTTCCCTAGCTATTCAAGACAACCGTATCGATGAGGCGTTAACCATTACTTTGCAATGGCAAGAGACGCAACCAGACGCAATGGCGTTTGCTTGTGAAGCGATGTTACATCGCAAACAAAACGAGTTGCGCCATGCTAAAAAAGCCATTGAAAAAGGGCTGACAGATTTTGCACAATCGGTATTTTTACTACAAGAAAAAGCGCTGGTTGAGATGGCAGATGCCAGCTTTGCGGATGCCAAACAAACTCTAGATCACATTATTAGTATCAATGCCTATTTTGTAAGTGCATGGCAACAATTATGGCAATTGACACAATCTCAAGCCGCGTTATTTGTGCCAGCAGAACAAGCCAAAATCGAAGCACAATTACGGTTTTTTAGTCAGTTACCCAAACCACTATTACAGTGTTATTTTGAATTGGGAAATGGCAACATCAAAATTGTAGAAAATATTGTTAAGGAAACCTTTGTTACGCCGCCAGTCTCCCATAAAGAGTTATCAGCGTGGTTAGAATTAGCGCAAAAAATTCATTTCGAACGCTACGCGACGGTCGCATTAAAAAATGCGTTACAAAAACAAGATGAACCTGTATGGCATATTGAGCTAGCAAAGTTATATCAAAATCAAGAAAACTTTTATAAAGCGCAACCGCATCTGCTGGCAATAGCGCAACAAATGAGTGAGCACCCTCAATATCAAATAACGCAAGCGGTCCAGTTATTCCACACCAATCAAGTCTCTGAAGCCATAGGCTTATTAGAAGGTTTGTTGAGCAGAACGGCAATGAACTCTGCTCAAGGACGGATTTATCTGCTGCTTGGTCAATGTTATCAAGCTCAATTACAAATTGATAAAGCGGCAGCAGTCTTTCGCCAAACATTAGCATTTGAACACTTGCGAGCTGAAGCGTACTGGCACTTAGCCAACTTAAAAACCCATACTTTGGACAATCAGGATATAGATGAATTAAAGCATTTAACCCATGAGCAGTTTTCAACATTAGAGCGTTCGTATGCCCATTTTGCACTCGCTATGGCACTGACTCAGCAGGATGCATTTAGCGATGCTTTTGCACACCTACAACAAGCCAACGTCTTGCAAGAGATGTTACAACCTTGGAATGCTCAGCAAATGGCAGATAGTTTGTCTAGTCTACGAGAAGCTAACGTCCCTAAAGTGATTGAAATTGCACATCATAGTAATGATGTGCCTATTTTTATTATTGGTTTACCGCGCTCAGGTTCTACCCTACTAGACCAAATGCTAGCTACACATCCTGATATTGATGGAACCAAAGAGTTGTCAACGATGCTTCATATTGCCCAAGACATCGCAGAGGCCACTGGCAAAGCATTTCATCAAACCTTATCGACTTTGACGGATAAGCAGAAAGCTACGTACCGCGCTTGGTATTTAGGCAGTGCTGAGCCATTTCGTGAAGGCGCACCTTATTTTATTGATAAAAACCCTGATAACTTCAAATATGTGAGTTTAATTC
>JBEVCF010000082.1:4627-5606 GCA_040514355.1 Glaciecola sp. | reverse complement strand
CTGAGCGCATTCAGACATCGCTTTGCAAAAGGCCATGCATACAGTCAATCCCTTAAGCATTTTGCGGAGTATTACAAAAGTTATATCAATACCGTAGAACATTGGACAAGGCATTATCCAACTCAGATCCAACGTGTCGACTTTGAAGCATTAGTTAAACAACCTAGTGCCACTTTAGCGAATTTATGCGACTTTATTGGTGTGGATACGTTAGCTGAACCAATGGCATTTCAGACACATCAACGTAATATTTATACTCCAAGTGCAGCGCAAGTACTGCAACCCTTAGATCGCACCAAAGCCAATGAGTGGGAGCACTATAAAGACTACCTTGGGCCTTTATTAAATTTATAAATGATATTAACGCCTCGATTCGTTGCAGTCATAGGCTATATTGTTGGAATACGGTATACTGACTATGTATACCAAAAGTAGGTTAAATCATGGCAGTTCATTGGTTCCCAGGGCATATGCACAAAGCCCTTAAAGAAATGCGCGAAGCATTGAGTTCGGTTGACATCCTGATCGAAGTACTCGATGCGCGCCTGCCATATTCGAGTGAAAATCCAGAAATCGCCCGTATTCGCGGCGACAAGCCTTGCATCAAAATTTTTAATAAAGCTGACTTAGCCGATCCTGATATTACAGCATCATGGCAAACGCACTTAGAACGCGATCGCTCCATCAAAACCTACACCACATCCATCGATGACAAGGCCAAAACTAAACGTATCATAGACCTGATCCGACAAACCTGTGCCGAAAAAAATGCTTCGATTAAAAACATCACGGCGATGATCATCGGGATCCCCAACGTCGGCAAGTCGACGATTGTGAATATTTTAGCGGATAGAGTGATTGCCAAAACGGGTAATGAAGCAGGCGTCACTAAGTCTCAGCAGCGCATCAATCTAGGCAGTGGGATTGTGTTACTTGATACGCCTGGGGTACTTTGGCCGAAATGGGAAAACCCCAATAC
>JBEVCF010000082.1:0-4617 GCA_040514355.1 Glaciecola sp. | reverse complement strand
ATCGACTTGGCATCACAGGTGCGGTCAAGGATACGGCACTGGAATACGATGACATTGGTTTTTATGCTGCAGACTACTTACTCAAAGCCTACCCTGAAGAGTTGAAAGCCCGTTTTAAATTGGATGAATTACCCCACACCGAAATCGAGTTTTTGGAGGCAGCTGCGGCTACGCGAGGTGCGCTAATGGCGGGTGGTCGCGTGAATTTACACAAGATCTGTGAGGTCTTGGTGGGTGAGATCCGCACCGCCAAACTTGGGCGACTGACATGGGAAACACCTGCAATGCTGGAGGTTGAACTAGCAGAGATGGCTGCAGAAGCAGCCAAAAAAGAAGCGCAAAAAACTCAACGCAAACAGAAATTTAAAGACGGTTCACTCACGCCAGACAAACGCGATCGCAAAGCAGTTAGAACAGAAAAACGCGCCGAACAAAGTGCGCGAGACAAAGCACGTCACAAGGCAAAACAACAGAAGAAAAAGCGATAAACCCCTACCATCTCATCGCACCGATTTAGGGAAACGCGTCTTGATCTGGTGCATCAAAACCATGCGAATAGTCACAAAGCTAAGCTAAATAATTGATTTTAAATTAATTAAAATTCTGGCTTAAGGTTTGCAACTCATATTTTGAAAATAACTTTACACAATTTATTGTACTGAATATCAGTATACTCCAGGCAAAGAGGCCCACATTGTTGAATCAGTGTGGGCCTTTTTTATGAAAGAAAGGATAAATACTATGCAAATCATACCAGAAAACGCCCCTCACACTTGTGATGTTCTGGTGGTGGGGAACGGCATGGTTGGCCATCATTTTGTGGTGCAACTGCAAGCTCAAGCCCCTGACAAGAAAATTACGGTACTGAGTGGGGAATCGCGATTGGCTTATGACCGCGTGCATCTTTCTGAATTCTTCAGTGGTAAAACCTCTGATGATCTCGCGCTGACCACGACAGCACAATACGATGACATGAGCGTCGACTATGTACTAAATGCATGGGTCAGTGAAATTGATAAGGAAAATAAAACCGTTACGACACAAGATGGCTACATTTTTTCTTATGAAGCCCTCGTGTTAGCAACCGGTTCGTACCCATTTGTCCCCCCTATCCCTGGCAATGACCAAGCGCATTGTTTGGTGTATCGCACTATTGACGATCTACACGCTATCAAGGCATCTGCGGCAGAAAGTCGCTCTGGCGTGGTCGTCGGTGGCGGTTTGTTAGGCCTAGAAGCAGCCAATGCACTAAAAGAATTGGGTTTAGACACGCATGTCGTCGAATTTGCACCGCAGTTAATGGCTGTGCAAGTCGACACCCGTGGTGGACAATTATTAGCCGATAAAATTCGTGATCTCGGTGTTTCTGTGCACACCGAAAAAGCGACGCAATCCATCGTGGCAGGTGATAACGCGCGCTATAAAATGTGCTTTGCGGATGGCAGCGAACTCGAAACTGACCTTATCCTCTTTTCCGCAGGTATTCGTCCCTCTGACCAACTAGCACGAGACTGGGACATTGAGGTGGGTGAACGCGGTGGGATCGTCATAGACAACTACTGCCAAACCTCTGCACCCGATATCTATGCTATTGGAGAATGCGCACTGTGGGAGGGCAAGATCTTCGGTTTGGTTGCTCCTGGTTATAGTATGGCGCGCACCTTGGCCGGTTATCTTGCCAAAGGCGCCAAGGACAAAGTACAAGCCTTTACTGGTGCGGACATGAGTACCAAGTTAAAGTTGATGGGCGTGGCCGTTGGTTCGATCGGTGATGCGCATGCACGCACACCAAAAGCACAAACCTACATCTATGAAAATCAACCCGATGGCGTGTACAAAAAACTCGTAGTTGATGCCAAAGGCAAACATGTTATTGGCGCAGTTTTGATTGGTGACACCTCCGATTACGATACTTTATTACAATATGCACTGAACCATATTGCTCTGCCTAAGTCGCCAGAAACATTGATCCTACCCAGTAGTGGTGAAGCCCCTGCCTTAGGTGCGGATGCCTTACCCGATACCGCCTCGATTTGTTCTTGTCATAACGTGACTAAAGCCGATATTGTCGCCACTATTGACGCGGGTGAAACCTCGCTTGGAGGCGTCAAAGCCTGCACCAAAGCTAGCACCGGCTGTGGTGGTTGTACCGCACTACTGAAAAATGTGGTCGACGCCGAACTGGAAAAACGCGGTGTGGAAGTCAATACCGATATCTGTGAACACTTTGCTTATTCACGCCAAGAATTATTTAACATCATTAAAGTCAAAGGCTATCGCGACTTTGATAGCTTGATCCATGCAGAGGGCAAAGGCATGGGTTGTGATATTTGTAAACCGGCTGTCGGCTCCATCTTAGCGTCTGTTCACAACGATTACATTTTACAAAAAGAACACGTCGCTTTGCAGGACACTAATGATACGTATTTGGGGAATATGCAAAAAGATGGCACCTACTCAGTTGTGCCACGTGTACCAGGTGGGGAAATCACGCCTGATAAACTAATTTTATTAGGCGAGGTTGCCAAAAAACACAATCTCTATACCAAAATCACCGGTGGACAACGAATTGATTTGTTCGGCGCGCGCGTTGATGAACTACCCGAAATTTGGCAAGCATTGGTTGAAGGTGGTTTTGAAACAGGACATGCCTACGCCAAAGCATTGCGTACCGTCAAGTCATGTGTAGGGAGCACGTGGTGTCGTTATGGCGTTCAAGATTCCGTCGGTACCGCAATTGATTTAGAAAATCGCTATAAAGGGTTACGCGGTCCACATAAAATCAAGTTTGCTGTGTCGGGGTGTACCCGAGAATGCGCAGAAGCACAGAGCAAAGACATCGGCGTCATTGCAACAGAAAAAGGCTGGAATTTGTACGTCTGTGGCAACGGTGGGATGAAACCGCGTCATGGCGATCTGTTTGCAACTGATTTAAGTACGGAGTTACTAGTAACTTACATTGATCGCATTTTGGCATTTTATGTCAAAACTGCAGATCGCCTACAGCGTACCTCAACTTGGATGGACAACCTAGAAGGCGGTTTGGCGTACTTACAAAGTGTCATCATTGAAGATTCCTTGGGCATTTGTGACGAATTAGAAGCGCAAATGGCACAGGTGATTGATACCTACCAATGTGAATGGAAAACCACATTAGAAAACCCTGAATCACTGAAGCGTTTCCGTCAATTTGTAAACTCCAAAGCCAGTGATAACAATATTCAATTTGTCCAAGAGCGCGGCCAAATCCGTCCTGCCACAGCAGCCGAAAAAGCCTTACTCAAAGACAATGCTGAACAAGCAATCGACATCGTACAACTCGCATAAGGAGCCCTGTCATGACTATTACTGCTATTGAACAAAACACTTGGGTTGACGTATGCCACGAAGACGATTTAATTGACCAATCGGGTGTGTGTGTGCTGCTACCCACACCACAGGCCAGTGCTGAGTACTGTCAGGTCGCATTGTTTTATTTTGCCCAACTAAAGGTCGTGTATGCCATTGATAATTACGATCCTTTTGGCCAAGCAAACGTGTTATACCGAGGGATTGTTGGCTCTATTGGGGATGAACTCATGGTCGCCAGCCCCTTGTATAAACAACATTTTTCGTTGACGACAGGACTGTGTTTTGAAGATAAAACACACATTATCCCGGTCTATGAAACGAAGATAGTAGATGGCGTGGTGTACCTTCGTCGTCCTAGCGTCGAGTAGGAGTAGGGAGAATGAGTACGATCATTTCAGCTCAATCGCACATTCAACAAAAACAACGAGGCGCACAACCCAAAGGGCAAGTATGGTTAGTCGGAGCGGGACCTGGTGCGGCCGACTTATTAACGATCAAAGCTTATCGAGCCATCCAGCAGGCTGATGTCGTGCTCTATGATTGGTTAGTCGATGATTCTGTGTTAGCCATGATCCCTGCGCATGCACAAAAGGAATTTGTGGGTAAGCGCGCAGGGCGTCATTCCATGCCACAACACAATATTTCACAACGAATTGTGCATCATGCGTTGCAAGGACGAGAAGTCGTGCGTCTCAAAGGCGGCGATCCTGCTATCTTTGCGCGAACCATGGAAGAAACGCAAGCTTTAGAAGCTGCTTCGATCCCCTATTGTATCGTACCAGGGATCACGGCGGCTTCTGGCGCATCGGCAAGCTCCGGGATCCCCTTAACCCAACGCGATTGTGCGCAATCAGTCACGTTCACGACGGCCAGTTTGCAAGACCCCAAGCATCAACCTGATTGGTCTGCGTTAGTCAAACAAAGTTGCAGTCAGACCCTTGTGTTGTACATGGGCTTAGGTCGACTGGACATGATTGCCCAACAACTCATCACGCACGGCATGGATGCCTCGATGCCAGTTGCCGTAATCGACAAGGCTTGTACCCAAGCACAAACAATTATCAAAAGCCAGATGCAAGACATTGCCAACGAGGTAGCGCAGTCGCAAATCACCGGACCTGCACTCATCATCTGTGGCAAAGTGGTTAAACACCAACAAGCTGTGTCTGAACTCGTGCTCCAGCGCGGAACGATGACACTGGATGCGCTAGTGAATCACTGAAGCCCTATTTCAAACTAAAAATACAAAACAAACTCAAGGATGAG
>JBEVCF010000081.1:6589-8507 GCA_040514355.1 Glaciecola sp. | reverse complement strand
CAATTGATCAGGATGTCAACACATGAAAAAATTATTAAATATCCCGCTAGCTCTTGCGACGGTATCGTTACTCGCAAGCACTGGTGTACAAGCGCATAACCACTCTGTGCCAGAACACAAATTTTGGGTCGGCGGTTCCATTTTAAAATACAATGCTGATTCAGCACGCCCTAATGACCTCAATTTTTACGATGAAGGTTTTGGTGTTGGTTTAGAAGCTGGTTTGTTTATCAACGAGAAATGGTCAACGCGTTTAGATATCATGCACACAGATTCTGAACTTTATGACAGTGCTCCACTGCGTAGAATCAAAGCAAACCACGCTGCGCTGGATTTTCTCTATCGCCTTGACGACAATGGCATGTATGCATTTACGGGTATTCGTCATACCAACCCTAAATATAATCAAGAAGATAATTATCGGTCTGTTGGATTGGGCCTTGGCAAATATTGGGAAATTACCTCGGCAGTTGATCTCGTAACGGAAATCGCGACACATCACGATTTTGAAAACGATGGTGATGATTTTACCGCTAAATTAGGTTTTGTCATGAAATTCGGTACCAACACACCTAAAGTGATGGATTCTGATGGTGACGGGGTGATGGATGGCGTGGACAAATGCCCATCTTCTCCGCGTGGCAGCTCGGTCGACAGCCTTGGTTGCCCGGTAGACAACGACCATGATGGCATTGTGAATACACTGGATAAATGTCCTGCTACGCCCCGCGGTGATAAAGTTGACAGCGAAGGCTGTAGCATGATGAAAGTGCAAGAATTAGAAGTAGATTTGTTGGTTTTATTCGCTAACGATTCAGCAGTTATCGAAGCACCCGACAGCCAAGATTTTGTTGAATTTGCTAATTTCTTGAAGCGTTTTGGCAATACTGCTGCTGTTATTGAAGGCCATACTTCTTCAGTCGGCAGCGCAGCTTACAACATGACGTTATCACAACAACGAGCTGAAGCTGTGAAGCAACTTTTGGTGGAACAGTACGGTGTCGATGCTACGCGCATCTCTGCGGTGGGTTATGGTGAAACCCGTCTGAAAAACCCAGCCAACACGGCTGCAGCGCATCGTGAAAACCGTCGTATTGAAAGTCTTGTGACTGCAAAGGTAACAGTCAAAATGTAAGGTTAGACATGTTAACGAAAAGCGTCGTATGGGTAACCTGCGACGTTTTTTTATGTCTATATTTTGATATGTGTATCAACGCACTAAAATACAAAAACATGCTTTGCATGTCGCAATAAAAGATAGCACGATCAACGCATGTTTAATACTGGTCCGCTGGAGCTGGGCCAGCATAGTTGTCAAAACGAGAAAATTGACCTTGGAAAGCCAAGCGACAAGTACCGATAGGGCCATTCCGTTGTTTACCAATGATGATCTCTGCGACGCCCTTCTCTTCTGAGTTTTCGTTATACACCTCATCGCGATAAATGAACATGATCAAATCGGCGTCCTGCTCAATGGAGCCAGATTCACGCAAGTCCGAGTTAACTGGGCGTTTGTCCGCACGCTGCTCCAAACTACGGTTCAACTGAGAAAGCGCAATCACGGGCACTTCTAGTTCTTTAGCCAAGGCTTTGAGAGAGCGAGAGATCTCCGCAATCTCCAAGGTTCGGTTGTCACTCAACGACGGCACTCGCATCAGCTGCAGATAATCCACCATGATCATACTGATCCCACCGCGCTCACGTGCCAACTTGCGAGCTCGCGAACGCACATCCATCGGCGTGAGGCCTGAAGAGTCATCGACAAACAAATTGTCTTTGTCTTTGAGCATCGCCATGGTATTTGAGATCCGTGCCCAATCCTCATCGTCTAACTGCGCAGTACGAATTTTGGTTTGATCCACCCGGCTCAACGACGCTAGCATCCTCATCATGATTTGCTCAGCTGGCATTTCAAGAC
>JBEVCF010000081.1:0-6579 GCA_040514355.1 Glaciecola sp. | reverse complement strand
TATAGATGACAAAAGTCTATTAGCTATACTTTCAGCTGGCATTTCAAGACTAAACACCAAGACGGGCTTTTCTTCCAACATCATGGCATTTTCGGCCAAGTTCATAGCAAAGGTCGTTTTACCCATCGAAGGACGCGCAGCAACAATGATTAAATCCGACGGTTGCAGACCCGAGGTCTTCTTATCCAAATCAATAAAACCAGAAGAGACCCCCGTCACCTCTTTACCGTTTTTAACCAAGGCATCTAAGCGATCGATGGTTTTGCCTAGGACCGATTCAATGTTTTTAGGACCTTCGTTTTCACCGGTGCGCTTTTCTGCGATCTCGAACACCTTGCTCTCGGCAAAATCCAGAATATCGGTCGAATCACGCCCTTCGGGGTGATATGAGATCTCAGCGATATCATGTGCTACCCCAATCAACTCTCGGGTAATCGCGCGCTCTTTGATGATTTTGGCGTAAGACACGACGTTGGCTGCACTGGGGGTGTTTTTAGCTAATTCAGCTAAATAAGCAAAGCCACCGGCATCGTCCAGTTCATCATTTTGCTCAAGGATCTGCGATACCGTGATAAGGTCTACCGGCTGGTTTTGCGATAGGAGCTTAAGAATAGAGCGATAAATGGTTTGATGTGAACGATTATAAAAGTCAGATTCAATGACAATTTCAGCTACTTTATCCCAGGTATCCGGTTCAATCAGCATTGAACCAATGACAGACTGCTCTGCCTCTATGGAGTGCGGCGGGATCTTTAATTTTTCAACAACGTCATCAGACTTATTATTTTGATTATTTTGCATCTGCGATCAAACCGTAGCTAAAAGTGATAAGGGGGAAGTTATTATCCGCTTTTTTACGGTTTGATCAACGTCAATTCACTACCTTTTTACTGCGTTTCCAGTTTAATTGAACCGTTTACCGTTTCGATCTGTACCTTCCCTGCACCACTGCCAGTGGTAAAGTTAAGCGAACGACTGGGACCGTACTTGGCTTTTTCCATCTTATCGTCTGTGATGCTGTTACGGATTGAACCACCGGCATGACCATCTACCTCAAAGCGCGCAGATACATCTTTTTGGAAGGCAAACGTCATACCGCCACCCACACTTGATGCCGTTACTTTACCGCCATCCAATAGATTTAAGTCGGTATTCACGCGACTGTTTACCGTTTCGATGTTTAAACGATTTACAGCACTCAAGTCCAGCTTGATCCCACCATTAACCGTCTCAATCACAACATCATGTGCAGGTGATGTTAGACGCACTTCCCCATTTACCGTCTCGACTTTTACATCGTCATCGGATAGATGTACAGCAGAAATAGAGCCATTTACTGAGCCTAGATCTAGATCACCCTTAACATTTTCCGCAATAATTGGACCGTTGACTGTACTCAAGCGCATACGCCCTTCAATATCTACAACTTTTACCGATCCGTTCACAACTTCTAAATCAACCCCACCGCTGGTGCCTGCCACAGAAATACTGCCATTGACCGAGTCATAGTTTATCTCACTACCTTTTGGTACCATGATTTCAAGTTCGTCATCATTATTGGCAGAGTAATCACTGTTCCAATTAAACCAGTTTTGCTTCTTTTTGCTCTCTACTTCGATCGTGACGGTGCGTTCATTCGCCTCAAAAATAAATTCCTCGGTATTGTCACCTAACTTGCCAATCACTCTGACCTCATTGCGATCCCAAGCCTGTACGGTTACTTCACCATTGATGTGGGTAATTTTAACCCAAGGCGTTGAGCCTGTAGGTTTGGTTTCATTTACGGTTTGTTGCGCAAGGGCTGGCCATGCTAATAAGACGCTAAGGCCTAGCACTAGACCAATTTTTGTGGCGAAACTACTTTTCATTTGAGCATGCACGTTTGTTTTATGTTGCATTGTATCTACCTCTTTTAAATCTGTTGCCAGTTTGCTTTTGCATGTGATTTTTCGATCACAGCAATTTGTTGTTGGTGAATGTATTGGAGCATTTTCAACAACGCAGTATTGTTGGGGTCTTCATTCAGTGCGTTTTTAACCATCTCTGCCGCACTTTCTAATTCGGATAGTTGCGTGTGCCACGTATCCGTAACGGTTGCTGTATTCTGATACTGCACCAACAACGCATCTTTATTTTGTTTGTGTTGCGTCTCTAATGCTGCAATCAACGCTAAAGCGCCACTGTCCTGTTGCATCGGCAATTGTTGTACAGACAAAAACCCCAGCACAGCCAAGAAACAAATACTAGCGGCAACCGCATACAAACCGCGATTATTACTTTGGCGTTTTGGTCGTTGTACTAGGGCGTGTTCGATACCCGGCCACAAATCACGTTTAGGTGCATGTTCTGGCAAATTATCTACCAAATCCTGTATTTTATTATCAATGTTGTGCTCGTTACTCATCACTCATCCACTCCTGCAGTAAGGTTTTGGCCCGGTAAAGCTGGGCTTTACTCGACCCTACTGCAATATTTAGGGTGTTCGCTATTTCTTCATGGCGTTGCCCTTCAATAGTAAATAAGACAAACACAAGGCGCGCTTGCTCAGGCAAACGCAGGACTAATTCATCAAGACTGTACTGTGCATCTGCTATACTCTGCTCAGGGATATGGGTATCTTCCTGACTAAACATGCGTTGCAACCACGATTTTTGCTTGCGCATATAACTGATCGTGATGTTTGAAGCCACCGCATGCAACCATGTTGAAAACTGACTTTGCCCTTGAAAGTTTTCTAGCTTGTGCCACAACTGAATAAATACTTCTTGGGTGGCATCTTCGGCCATGCCGTGATCAGCCGTCAACCGGTAAGCCAAGCTATACACTTTTTTGTGATAGGTGTTATAAAGGTTGCGATAAGCATGCATGTCACCACGCTGCGCCGCTAATATTTGCATATCAATGGCAGGTTCGCGTTGACCAAATTGTGCTTGCACGACCGTACTTGTCATAACACCTCAAAATCGTTTCGTTTTAGCTGTTTTTAGCGTCTTTGCTATATAAGTCGCCAAGAAAATAGGAAAGGTTTAAAAGGTATCGGAAAAAAAGATAAAAAAAACACCGCGACTGCGGTGTTTTTATAAAATAGGCATGTAAATTAAGCTTACGCTTCAGCTACGATAACGATTTTAACCGTAGTTGTCACGTCTGAGTGAAGTTGTAAATCAACATCAAACTCGCCTACTTCACGTAGTGTACCAGTAGGTAGCTTCACTTCTGCTTTAGAAACAGCAACACCTGCAGCTGATACTGCTTCAGCGATGTCACGTGTTCCAACAGAACCGAATAATTTACCTTCGTCGCCGGCAGGTGCAGCAATCGTAACTGCGTCTAATGCAGCAATTTGATCAGCACGTGCTTGCGCAGCGTTAAGTACTTCTGCGATTTTCGCTTCAAGCTCTGCACGACGTGCTTCGAACTTTTCTACGTTGTCTTTGGTTGCTGGAACTGCTTTGCCCTGAGGGAAAAGGAAGTTACGTGCATATCCAGACTTAACAGAAACTTGGTCGCCTAAACCACCTAAGTTAGCGATTTTATCTAATAAAATAATATCCATTATAAACCTCTAACTTATTTGTGACCGTCAGTGTACGGCAACAATGCTAGGAAACGCGCACGTTTGATAGCAGTTGATAACTGACGCTGATATTTAGCACTTGTACCAGTGATACGGCTAGGAACGATTTTACCACTTTCAGTGATGTAGTTCTTTAATGTAGCGGTATCTTTATAATCAATTTCTGCAACACCTTCTGCAGAGAAACGACAAAACTTACGACGTCTAAAAAAACGAGCCATTATCAGTCTCCTTATGCTTGATCTGCAGAGTCTGCGTCAGCTTTAGGGGCTGGAGCAGCTTCAGGTTTTTCACGGCGCTCTTCACGACGTTCTTCTTTCTTCATAGGTGAAGGTTCAGTAACCGCACCTTTGGTACGCATAACCATGTTACGCAATACAACGTCGTTGAAACGGAAAGCAGTTTCTAATTCTTCAACCGCTTCTGCAGTTGCTTCAGCATTGATTAGAACGTAGTGTGCTTTGTGAAGTTTTTCGATTGGGTAAGCCAATTGACGACGGCCCCAGTCTTCTAAACGGTGAATTTGACCACCATCTTGAGTTAGGATCCCAGTATATCTTTCGATCATACCTGGAACTTGTTCACTCTGATCAGGGTGAACCATGAATACGATTTCGTAATGACGCATCATTATTCCTTACGGTTGTAGTCTCGACAGTACAGCCAGCTGCATGGAGACAAGGAATGAGTTGTGTGGCTGTAAGGGCGCGTATATTACAGATTATTGTTAGCTAATGCAATGAATTTGTACAAAAAACTAGCGCGTCCATGCATAGGAGAATTTCATGAAGACGGACCGTTCATTTTGACGCAGCACAACTGTCTCTTCATCTTGGTAGGCTGCATCAGAATATCCAATAAAGAACTTCGTTAGCGGATTCACTTTATAAGAGTAGAGAAGTTGGATGCCAATATCTTTGCGATACGGTATCACCGCATCAATATAGTTTGCTGCATTTCGCTCGACTTCTGCCCAAGAAACGATTAAACGCAAGAACTGTCTACTGTCGAATTGATAAGTTGCTCGGCCATTGAGGATCTTGGCCGTGAACACATCCGCTCCCTCTGCTTTGAGCGTGCGATACTCATAGCTTTGAGATAATTTAAGATGAGCGCCAATGTCATAACTGATTTTTGATTCAGAGACAAAACGCTTACCCAAGCGATTATTGGCAAAGTCAATCTGGTCGCCGTAGCTAAGTAATTGAAATAGTCCCAAGTTGGGTGTGGGCTGTGATTCAAACACCAAACGATCAAAGTATTCTGCAAAGCGATCAGCATTACCCGTAATGCGTGTCGACGTGTGATCCTGACGCAAACCTACTCGCGTTCGCTGGGTGCGACCTACCTCCAGGAAAGTCTCGTATTTGGCGTTGATACTCAAAAACGCTTCGATTTCTTTTTCGAGTAACTCTCCTGCATCATTGTGATGGATATCCCAGTCCCCTTGTAAGCGGATCTGGTTCCACCAGCTATTTTCATTGCGCCAGAAATAACCTCCACCAATCACAGAAGTATTGCGGTCTACGCGGGAGAAAAAGCCTAAATCGCCTCGGAAATTTTGGTCATTTTGATAGTGTCCCACCCGCACGAAATAATCTTCAGTCGAGCGACGATAATCAATACGAAATGCCTGCCCTGAAAACTCATCGTCTTTGTTGGTGCGCAAAAATGCTTCTGAACACGTGTCATCACAAAACTCTGCGGCTAGGGTCTGGGGATAAAGCGTATCGGATTTAACCCATTGCATGCGAATATTGTCTGTTGCCGTTGGCGTGTATTTTAGATCCACACCTGACACGTAATTGTGATAAGAATCGGATTCACGAATCGTCGAAATCCAGCCCAAAGACAAGTCTCGGCTCACATCATAGCGATAACGCAACGCAAAGTTATTGGAGGTCTCATCTAAACTAGCAATCGATGAGCCCAAATTACCTGGTACTAAAAAGTTAGTAGAATCGTCATTCGCGACAAATACCCCCAAAGCATGGTCCCCTGAGCGTCCCGTTAACTTCAAACCATAATCGGGGGCGTTTATGTTACGGGTGTAAATCAAATTGGATAGTGACGTAAAGTAATCTTGATTTTCAACAAAAAACGGTCTTTTTTCAGCAAAAAACAACGCAAACGTATTATTTACAGACACTTGTGCGACATCACTTTCAACTTGTGAAAAGTCTGGGTTGAAGGTTGCCTGTAGCGAAATATCAGGTGTAATGCCCCACTTAATATCCACGCCCACGTCAGCTTGTGTATCGGACTCCCAAGCTGATAAAGGGGCAACCTCACGTGTTTCACCGCGCCCCACCACTAAGGTAGGTACGATAGCTAAATTTGACCCCTGTTCTGCTTGCGTAAAGCCTGTAATGGTACCCATTTGACAAAGTTCACAGGCATTGTTGCGGTCATACTGCAAGTGCGAAATACGCAATGAATTCTCGCGTGGTAAAAATCGGACAAACTCCACGCCCCAGGTTTTGTCTCCAGGGGTGTCATCAAAGTTCATGATGGATAAAGGAATGGCTACTTCTACCACATAGCCAAAATCAGTGAGCTGTCCTTTGGATTGCCAAATTGCATTCCAACTGTCACTTTCATCACCGGTCATTTCATTTTGAATCGCATCGGATTGAATGCCATAAGGATTCATGAAAAATTGATAGGCCAAACGACTGTCATTAAAAGTGTCGAGCTTGATCCCTACCAGATCATCACCCCAGATTTGATCGCGGTCAACAAACGAAGCGCGGATTTGCTCGGGGTCCTCATCATTGACTATAAAACCGACATATAAGGTATCGCCACTTTCAAAAAAACGCACTTCCGCCGTCGTCGGTGCAGGTACATTATTGAAAGGTCGCATAACGTTATCCAACACAACCACACCTGCGGTCTCCCAAGTAGGTTCATCTAAACGGCCATCTACTTCAATCACGCCGGTTTGATGCGGGATCAGCAGAGACTGCCTTTGCGCAGTAGCCGAATACGATAGACAGAAC
>JBEVCF010000080.1:0-8473 GCA_040514355.1 Glaciecola sp. | reverse complement strand
GTCTGAACCCATTGGGAAAAGATCAATAATACTCCCGCGCACACTGAATTCACTGTGATTCATGACCTGACTTACATGCAAATATCCCGCTTGCTCTAATTGTCGCCTAAATGCTTCAATGTCTAATGTCTGGCCAGTTTTTAAAAACAATACATAGTGGGATAAATAGCTAGTCGGTGCCAATCGTTGCATCGCAGTATTAACAGGCAAAATAACCACTTTAGGAGCATCCGCTTTAAGTTCAAATAACGTCTCTAGGCGTTGTGACACGATATCTTGATGCGGAGAAAAGTGATCATAAGGCAGAGTTTCCCAATCAGGGAATAGTTGGATCCGATAATCTTTACTGTGTTCGCCGAGGAAAAAGCGAATCTCTTGTTCCAGTCTTAAAGCAGAAGGAGAATCAGCAGTGAGTAAGACAAAAGGGCGAGGATCGTTAACAATAGCAGATGCAATAGCGAGTGCAGACGAAGAACCGGCCAGATTGCCCCAGCTTAAGACTTGTGCTTGTTTACCCTCAGATCGTGGTTTGGGAAGGGAAGGCTTAAAAATGTTTGGCATATTATATTTGTTTAGTTGCTCGTAACAGTTTTATTTGGACATACATACTGTATCTGACCCATATGACTTGGTCATGGACTCGTTTCACAGCGTACATCAGCGACTAGTTTGTTGAGTATGAAAAAAGCATGACTTTGGTAGCGTCTTTCACTAATCCAACCATCAGGCTCCCTTATTCATGTTGTCAGATTTAGCTATTATAACGTATTATGCACAAAACCCATACGCATTAATCACAGTCTATGCTCCCCATTTCAGCCAGAATCGGTCTTCGTTACAGCCAAGCGAAACAAGGCAACAGTTTTGTGGCATTTATCAATTTCTTTTCTGTACTCGGTTTGTGCTTAGGGATGACCGCCTTAATTGTGGTGCTGTCTATAATGAATGGTCTAGAGGCGCAATTAAAATCACGCGTATTGGGCGTCGTACCCCATGTCGTCGTGGATCCAAATGTATCTTTTGCCGACTTGAGCAATATTCCCTCGGTACTTGCTGTCTCTAAATATACCGAAACACAGGGATTGATCCAAGCGCCTGGCGAATTAGCAGGTGTGCTTGTACAAGGCATTGAACCTGACATAATGAGTCGCTACTCATCCCTGCAGGGAAACATCGTTGCAGGTGAGTTACAAGCACTATCGACAGGATCATACAATGTGGTTATTGGCGCTGCACTGGCACAAAAATTAGATGTGCGCGTGGGAGATAGCATCCGTTTAATGATACCCGCTGTGACCCGTTTTACGCCACTTGGTCAAATCCCCTTACAACGAAGAGTTAACGTCGTCGGTATTTTCATGTTGCAATCCACTGCGGATACGCAAATGGTGTTTATGCAAATCAATGACGTCCTAAAATTCACGAGACAACAACACGCCCAGCAACGCCTGTTTCTGGATGATGCTTTCCGTTTTGAACAAGCGTTGTCATGGATCAATTCAGGGTCTGTCGTCAGTACTTGGCGCGCCAGACAAGGGCCGTTATTTGATGCCGTGAAAATGGAAAAGAATATGATGGCGCTGTTACTCATGTTAGTAGTAGCTGTCGCTGCATTTAATATCGTTTCTGCACTGGTTATGGTAGTCACTGAGAAAAGAGGGGATATCGCGATATTACAAACTCAAGGATTAGCGAAGCGACATATTTTATTTATTTTTATCGCTAACGGTCTGTTTAACAGTTTGAAAGGGACGTTGTTAGGCGTCGGCTTGGGCTTGTTGACGATGTATACACTCAACCCGCTACTGATGGCACTCAACATTCCTCTGGCTCTAGCGGTAAATGGCGAACCCATTCCTTTCTTGGTTGACCCACTACAAATCAGCCTAGTGGTACTGAGTGCGATCATATTGTGTTTGTTAGCATCGTTACCGGCTGCATTTCAAGCCATGCAAGTTGCCCCAGCCGCTCACTTGCGAACAGAATAGTTGCACCTTATGTCGAAGCGTTTATACTGCGCCGACTTGGATCAAATACAACAATAATCCAGAGGATGAGATGAACAAATACTATATTTCCGCACAAGAGTTACTAGAAGATTCATTCAGACTCGCTCATCAGGTTTATGAGAGCGGTTTTCGTCCAGAGTTTATTATTGGCATCTGGCGAGGTGGTGCACCCATTGGTATTGCCGTTCAAGAATTCTTTGAATTCAAGGACTGCAGTACTGACCATATTGCAGTGCGTACTTCGTCTTATTTGGGTATTGGACAACAAGCACGTGAAATCAAAGTGCATGGTTTGCATTATTTGATTGAAAACGCTAATGCAACAGACAAATTATTAATTGTGGATGACGTATTCGACTCTGGTCGTTCGGTTGAAGCATTGATCAAACAAATCCACACCCAAATGCGCATGAACACACCCGCACAGATCAAAGTTGCCTGTCCATGGTACAAGCCAAACAATAACCAAACTGATATTGTGCCCGATTATTTCATCAAGGAAACCGACGAGTGGATCGTGTTCCCCCATGAAGTAACAGGACTGACTGAAACAGAAATTGCCCAAGGCAAAGGTGATCTGGCAAACATAATGGATTTGTTTCGCTGAGGGAGCAGGGCTTCACAACACCACAGCAAGCCTCTACTTGGGAGGTGGGTCAAAAAATTGCTCGTCATTCCACGTGTAGACCCAGTGAGGCTTGTAAATAATCAATAAGGTCATGGTCATGCCATTCAACATTGCCTCTGGGAATAACAGTAATGGAATTAGGACTTCGTAGTTATCAAACACGATACGCCAAGTGTGAATATCATTGAGCACATAAAATCCACCAATCCCTAGCATTTTAACCGCGATTACTAATGCACCTGGAAAAAATGCACACAAAAACACATAGATAAATAGATGCCTTGGGACGCGGTGAAATACAAGACTGAATACGGCATAGCTCACACAGATGGGGAGTAACACTCCTAGAACGCCATTGGCACCGAACATTTCCCAGCTTTCTTTACCAACGGCTGTGATCCCTAGTAAAACAAAACCAGAGATCAACACGGCATAACGAAACCCCAATGTCAGTGTTAGTGCGCTGAGCCATAAAAAGTGCACATCGAGACCCGTATAGATGCCTGCTCGAAAGTTCCATAACATAAACAGCGCAACACCGGCACCAAATACCACGTGTTGCACGTGTTTGTGCTGAAACAGTAGTGAAAAATCGATGTGTTTGCAGGTATAACCATAAATCGATACATACACGAGTAAAGCTAACCACTCTAATCCAGTCATCTACGTTGTATTGTTATTTACTCAACATGTTAGTTAGTGTATCAAAATATTTGGCATTGATTCATAACCATGCCAAAATTTACCAAAAAGAATCGGCTACTGTATGTTTCGTTCACATTTTCCCTTTTTTACTGCGAACCCTGATTTCGTTTATCTGGACTCGGCAGCTACCACACACAAACCAAGTTGTGTGATACAGGCTGTCAGCCAGGCCATGAGCGTAGATAATGTTAATGTACATCGCTCTTCTTATACACTAGCCAAACGCGTAACAGAACACTATGAAGATGCCAGAGTGAAGGTCGCGCACTTTTTACATGCCAACGATCCCCAGTCTATTATCTGGACCAAAGGCGCTACTGACAGTCTCAATATGCTGGCCCAAGCGTTATCCAAGCGCAATCACTTTTCTGGTACAGACATTTTAATATGTATCAGTGAACACCATGCTAACATGCTCCCTTGGCGTGATTTGGCCTCTCGATGCGGGTTACGCGTAACCTATATAGATGTTGATAAGAATGGCGCCATAAATTATGAGACACTAATCGATAGTATTACACCAAATACGGCCATTGTCGCAGTTGCACATGTCTCCAATGCGCTAGGTTGTGTTTTTCCAGTGGCTGAAATTTGCCAAAAAGCAAACGCCTGTGGCACGTTGTGTATCATTGATGGTACTCAGGCAGTCGCTCACTTGCCAGTTGATGTCAGTGCCTTAGATTGTGCCGCTTATGTTGGGAGTGGCCACAAAATGTTTGCCCCTATGGGAATCGGTTTTTGTTATATCAGGCCAGATTTAATGGCTAGCTTAGCACCCGTTCAAGTCGGTGGTGAGATGGTGACGCGAGTCACAAAAGATGATGTTCACTTTGCTGCAGGTGCATTGCGCTTTGAGGCCGGTACACCAAATGTGGCTGGTGCATTAGCCCTTGCGACAGCGTGTGAATTTATCCGCACACACTGGACTTTTATTCAAACACAAGAACGAGCGCTATACCAACATGCCTTAAATGGTTTTGCACAATTGCCTGACGTGCGTATTCTTGGGCACCAAGGAGGGCAACATTTACCGGTATTTAGCTTTACGGTTGAGGGTTGTAACCCTTACGATATATTGCGTTGGCTTGACCAAGAGCATATCGCTTTACGTGTTGGCCAACATTGCGCCATGCCATTATTTGAGGCACTCGCAATAGAAGGTGCTTGTCGCATATCATTAAATGCCTATAACACCAAGGCAGAACTGGACTATTTTTTTACTGCACTGGCCAAGGCAATTGCAGAGTGTCGTAATGCAAGCGTGGTAGGCATTGAGCATAATATATCCCCGTCTACAGCGCACCCTTTGACAGAGCTTGCTCTTCCCCTTGCCCAGCAATTTCAACGTGGTATGGGCTATGATCAAGTATTACGTTTGTTGATGTTAAGCAGTAAAGCCTGCCCGAAATTAAACGTAGCCAATCGCACAGAGGCAAACTATATATCCGGATGTGAGGTGGATGTATGGTTGGCTATGGATGAGCTTGGTCAATGGTCTGCTCATGCCAATAGTAAAGTCCTAAGGGGCTTGCTTGCATTGCTCTTAGAGCTGGCAAATACACAGCCACAACAAAGACTGAGTGCGACATCGTATTTCGACTATTTAGCACAATTAGGCGTACAGCAACAACTCAGTCAGTCTCGGGTCGAGGGCTTGACTCACGTAATTCAGCGATTGTCTGCTTAGCCTCAATCCATTGTGACATAAACTGTGTTGCACGATGCGCAGTGCTTTCCAGCATGTGACGATAAAATAGTGTGGCACGATGCTCAGTCAAATGAGCAAGCGTTGACGTAATTTGAGTGGTGATTCTCGCGTGATGTTCACACATGTTAAATTGCGTTTGCAAAATGGCTTGGTTGTGTTGATTACACTTTGTCCATAAAGCTTGGTTGCGGTACAGCGCGATCGCTTTTTCTGCAAAAGATTCAACATGCAATGGGCCAGGGACCACTTGTGCTTCTGGCATATCATCAATACCTTCACTGCCAATATCGGTGGTAACCGTTGGTGTACCACACTGCATGGCGCTGAAAACTTTTCCCTTTAGACCAGCCCCAAAGCGAAGTGGGGCAAGGTGTACCCGCGCTTTGGACAGTGTCTGCATAGCGTTACACGCCCAACCTTTAACATAGATTCCACGCTGTGGTTGATGATATTGTTGCGCTTTGTCAGGGGTATACGCGCCATAAATATGGCATTGAGCATGGGGTAGTTGTGCCCTGATCAACGGCCAGATGTGCTGTGCTAGTACTTGAACTGCGTCCCAATTTGGTGCATGGCGGTAGTTACCAAGAAATACAAAGTCGCGACGACTTGCAAAATCATCCACACATGGCGAGGACGGAGAAAGCAAGAATGGGCAGTAACATAAAATATGTTCAGGAATACAATAATAATCTCGCAACAAGGCAAGTTCAGCGCGAGAGATGATAAACGTGAGATCACAACGCAAGATCGCAGCGATTTCGCGTTGAGCCTCAGGTGAATTTAAACAGCCTTGAAACGTGCCCGGTTGCTGATTTAGCTTGATGAGGGCATTGATATCGAGTGGTTGTTGGAGCTGCGATTTAATGATGGTATGACGCGTATAACGCAAACAATGTAAATCCTCTGAGTCTAAACAAAGAAGTGCATCAGGACATACACGGCGGACACGCCATGAGAATTGTTCTTCTGTCATGAAGCGGTCAAACAGTACTACAGCAGGTTGTAGGCTATCAACCAACTCATCAAAGCGGCTATCGTTTAACCATGTTTGGCGGGTCGTGATGCCTAACTCGGCAAGACCTTCACTTTGCTCGATATTGTTCGCAGCAGACGTAAAAACACACTCGAGTCCCATTTCTTGTAGTAATCTAATCAGACTGAGAATGTGTTGTCCGGCGGCAGAACTTCTGGGTTCTGGCCATACTGAACCAATGATCAATGCAGTTTTTGATGACATAATGTGACAAAAGAAGAGAATGAATAAACGCATTATAAAACTTTTCTAATGTGAAATAACGTATTACATTCAACATCTAACAATATTGTAAAGAATCACTATGAAACACGCTGTCATTGGTACAGGTTTTATTGGAAGTTATCTCGTCGCGCATCTGCTCCGGGCACATTATCACGTTATTGCTTTAGGAAGAGACAGTTTCCGAGCGCATTTTAACCAAGGTGTTGCACAACCGTGTCTTACCATCAGTGATTACAATGATTTTCGTTGGCAACAAGCTCTATCTGAAGCCGTGTTTTTTACGCAGCGCGCACAGTGTTCTCTGGCTGTCGATATCGTTTGGGTAACGGTAAAATGTACCGGCCTTGACAATGCCATTGCCGATATCCGGGCATTTTTGAAGCCAAACACGTTGATTGTGGCTTGTCAAAATGGCATGGGATCAGAACAGATACTGCGTAAGGCATTTCCTCAACATGTCATTATTCGAGCCATGTTTCCCTTTAATGTGGTTTCACCTACACCAGGTGAGTTTAGACGAAGCTCTTCAGGTGCGATTGCACTTGAATACTCCGGTAAAACAGATATTGATCTTGACAGGTTAATTACTGCTTTGCAGTACAAAACATTTCCCATCCATATTGAACACAATATGGATGGACTTCTATGGGCCAAAATCCAACTCAACTTAACGAACTCTGTCAATGCATTATCGGGTAAATCCTTACAAGCAACATTGCTCGATAGTGAGTACCGTTACCTGGTGGCTAAGATGATGGAAGAACATGTTCTGGTTTGTCGGACGGCTGGCCTTCGCTTACCCAAAATTACCACAGTACCGGCACAGTGGATCCCTAAAATACTGCATTTGCCCACTTGGTTATTTAAACGTGTTGCAAAGTCGATGGTGGCGATTGATCCTGCTGCCAAATTATCCATGTGGTGGGATCTTGAATATGCCCGTCCTACAGAAGCTGATTTTATTAACCAGGCGACTATTCGCTTAGGTCAAAAAGTTGGGGTCGCAACACCGCTTAACAATGCCGTTTACGCTTGTTTAAAAGCGCACGAGACTGAGCGTTTAAAAGGTTTAGCAAGACATGCGTTTTCGGTGTCTGAAATCATGACTTACACAGCACTAGGAAAGTAAGATAGTTGATCTCTGCCCGTAAACTTTTTGTGCTATTTATATGCAAACTCACGCATTTTGTTCTATACCATATGTAAGATATGTCTTGCACTTGCAAAAGGGTTACCAAACCATGGTCAAAGTCGCACTTGCTTATGCAACATTTGCACAAGATGCATTTGTTTTACCCCCTGCAGTATCGAACCTTCAGGTTCTCATGACTGACAATACAGCAAGTTTGGATAATTTTGCTGCGCTAGTGCAGAGTGACCCCATATTATCAGCCCAATTACTAAAAATTGTGAATAGTCCACTGTATAAATTTCGCACGCCAGTCGACTCGGTGTTAAAAGCATTTCACGTTTTAGGGACGAAAGCGGTCTGCAACTTGGTTATTGGCTATGGGGTAAGAACCGCGTTTAAAGATCTCAATAGTCATGCTATTGACTTAGAGCAATTTTGGGAATTTTCGGTTAAGACCGCACTCTTTGCCCAATATTGGTCACAGCGTCTTGCATTACATGAGCCTGAACGTTTTTTTACAGCCGCTCTGTTACACAATATTGGTGAATTAGTCGTGGCGCACAAAACACCAGAAAAAGCCTATCTGTGCAATCGTTTTACGATTGATGAACAACCTTGGGAAAGACAACAGGCAGTTTTGGGTTATACCTACAAAGACATTACATTACAGATATTAAAAATTTGGAACTTGCCTGAAAGCATTATTGATTGCATCAAATGTATACATGATTCTCCACAAACAATAGGTTCGATTGATTCCAAGGTCATGCAACTGGCTTATCATCAGGCACTGTTAGAATCATACCCTATGTTTATTAATGATATCACTGAGTTACCAGAACAATATGCTTTATCTTTAGGTTTGAATGAACAGGCGTTAGAAGCAGCGGTTGAAAATAACCGTTTTCGCTTAATCAGTGTTGCCAGTCTGTTTTCCAGTGATGCTTAAATCTTAAGGATCGTGCATTAAGTGATAGAGAAGAGCATCGCTTATTTATCAAACACCGCAATTGTTTGACGAGACAGAGCA
>JBEVCF010000079.1:7863-8589 GCA_040514355.1 Glaciecola sp. | reverse complement strand
ACGCGAGTCTTTGAGTGATTCTTTGACGCGTTTTAAGTTGTCACGGAACTTGTTCCCTCTGCGCAATGTAAAGCCTGTTGCCAAAATATCAATTAGCGTTAATTGGGCAATACGTGACGCCATTGGCATATACATGTCCGTGTCTTCAGGTACATCTAACGACAAGACATAGTTGCATTCTTTGGCTAAGGGACTTCCTTTCGCGGTAATCCCCACCACCGTCGCGTCATTGGCGCGAGCAATCTGCGCGATTTCAACCAGCGTTTTGGTGCGGCCGGTATGTGAAATAAGGACAATAACATCGCCTACCTGTGAATTCATCGTTGACATACGTTGCATCACAATGTCTTCAAAATACATCACGGGAACATTAAATCGGAAAAACTTATTTAACGCGTCATGGGCTACTGACGCCGACGCACCGAGACCAAAGAAGGAAATGTGTTTGGCTTGGGTGAGTAGATCTACCACGCGGTTAATAGTATTAATATCAACAGATTGCTTGGCGATATCCAACGCGGCCATGGTCGATTCAAAAATCTTATTGGTATATTCCTCAGGTCCATCATTTTCGTCAACATGGCGATTGACGTAAGGCGTGCCGCTGGCCAAACTTTGCGCAAGATGTAATTTGAAATCAGGGAATCCTTTTGTGTCAAGGCGTCGACAAAAGCGGTTAACAGTAGGTTCGCTCACATTCGCCACATTTGCTAATGTGGCAATGCT
>JBEVCF010000079.1:7570-7853 GCA_040514355.1 Glaciecola sp. | reverse complement strand
GAATCGCAGTTTGCGGATTAGCTAGGATTGCTTCAGCCACCTTCTTTTCGGATTTACTAAAGGTGTCTTTGGCTTGTGAAATTTTTTCTAAGATATTCATATACTGCTTTATCATCCTAAAATATAAGGGCAGTTTAGCACCATCTTAAAGAATGATTGAATAAATTTTGTAACTACTTTCAGAAATGAGTAACAAAATGTCGAGTAATTTCGCCTATTTACGCATTAATTAAGGATAAAGTTGTAATTTTACTACAGAATTGAGTAAACTTAGTGTTAATAC
>JBEVCF010000079.1:6571-7560 GCA_040514355.1 Glaciecola sp. | reverse complement strand
GATTGACCATAAGGCGAAATATTGTGTTAAATACTCATTTTGAACCATGCGACTTTGTGCTCTTCGGCACGCTCGGAGATTTGGCGCGCAGAAAACTACTGCCCTCCTTATACCAACTGGAAAAAGCAGATCTCATTCATGCGGATACAACGATTATTGGTGTCGCACGCGCGGAACACGATAACCTTGAATATCAGAATTTAGTTAAGGAAAACATAGAGAAATTCACTGGCGATACATTGTGCGAAACGACATGGCAACGTCTGTGTGCACGCCTGCAATATGTTCAGGTTGATATGCTCGATGAAGACGGGTACTCCGCATTTGCTAATCATGTCAATCCTGAAAAGGTCATGGTTTGTTATTTTGCAACCCCACCTGCTATCTACGGCAATATTTGTAAAGGGTTAAAAAAATCCAATATCATTGATGATACGGTGCGTGTCGTTCTAGAAAAACCAATCGGTCATGATTTGGCTTCATCTATGGTGATTAATGAACAAGTCGCTGAGTATTTTGATGAAAAACAAATCTACCGCATCGACCATTACCTTGGCAAAGAGACGGTACTCAATTTAATCGCACTGCGTTTTGCTAACTCAATTTTTGCCAACAATTGGGATCACAATACGATTGATCACGTCCAAATTAGTGTGGCTGAGTCAGTCGGCATCGAGGGCCGTTGGGGGTATTTTGACGATGCAGGCCAAATGCGCGATATGGTACAAAACCACTTATTGCAAGTGCTCAGCTTGATCGCTATGGAACCACCAGCCACACTCGATGCGGACGATATCCGTGACGAGAAATTAAAAGTACTTAAAGCATTACGCCGTATTGATGCAAGCAACGTCAAAACTAATACTGTGCGCGGTCAATACATTGGTGGTTTTGTGAATGGCCAAGAAGTACCAGGTTATCTTGAAGAGCCTGATGCAAATCAATCGTCTAAAACAGAAACTTTCGTGGCAATAAAAGCGGAAATTGAT
>JBEVCF010000079.1:0-6561 GCA_040514355.1 Glaciecola sp. | reverse complement strand
GGCGTTGGGCAGGTGTTCCTTTCTATCTGAGAACAGGCAAGCGTATGCCTGCAAAAACTTCAGAAGTCGTTATTTATTTCAAACGCCAACCGCATAATCTTTTTAAAGATAGTTTTGTAGAACTACCTCCCAACAAACTTGTGATCCGCTTGCAGCCAGATGAAGGCGTTGAAGTTACGGTCATGAATAAAGTACCTGGTTTAAACACAAGTGGGTCGATGGATCTGCAAAAGTCGAAATTGAATTTGAGCTTTTCCGAGGCCTTTAACGACGAACGCATCGCCGATGCTTATGAAAAATTACTCTTAGAAGTGATGTTGGGTAATCAGGCTCTGTTTGTGCGTCGCGATGAAGTGGAACAAGCGTGGCAATGGGTTGATTCAATTATGGCAGCTTGGGATAGCAGTAATGAACCCCCTGAACCATATCAAGCTGGTACATGGGGGCCGGTCGATTCAATTGGTCTTCTAGCGCGGGCTGGACGTTCATGGTTCCAACAAAAACAACTTAAACCAAAAGGAAATTAGGATGCCGTTAATCACCAATGAATTTTCAGATGCTGCGTCCTTAACAGAGTCGTTTGCGGATCGCATCGTTGGGATCGTGCAACACGCCTTGGTTGAGAAAGGACACGCCACGATTGTAGTGAGTGGCGGACGCACACCTATTGCACTATTTCAGACATTGTCACAAGCAGACATTGCTTGGGAAAATGTGACCATTACGCTAGCTGATGACCGCTGGGTAGATGTTCATGACGATGCGAGCAATGACAAACTGGTGCGCACGCATCTATTACAGAATCATGCTGCAAAAGCATCATTTATCACGCTTAAACACGATGTAGAAGATGCTGCAGATGCCGTTGAGTTGTGTGAGGCTGCCCTAGCAGCGATCACATTACCGTTTGATGTATTAATCTTGGGTATGGGTGAAGATGGACACACTGCATCATTATTTCCATGTTCGGAACAAATTGCAGCAGGTTTGGACCTTAACTCTAATAAAAAATACATCGCTGTCCAGCCTACCACTGCACCACATCAACGTATGTCATTGACATTGCCTGCATTGTTAGCAAGCCGGAATATCTTTTTGCATCTAACTGGCGAAAGCAAGAAAGACGTGATTTTGAAAGCCTTACAGGCAAACGAAATTGACATGCCGATCAAAGCCGTACTTGACAGAGCAAGTGTGAATTTGATGTGGGCACCGTAGATTAAATAGTAAGTAAGGAAGTAGGATGAACCCCATTATTCAAGAGGTTACGCAACGGATCATTGAGCGTAGCAAAGACACCCGAGCAGCGTATCTAGCCAAAATTGAGGCGGCTCGCATACAAGGCCCTCATCGAGGCGCATTATCATGTGGTAACTTAGCACATGGATTTGCAGCGTGTGGCAAACAAGAAAAGTCCGATTTGACCTCGATGGTGAAAGCAAATGTCGCTATCGTTTCTTCTTATAACGATATGTTATCAGCGCATCAACCTTACGAGAGCTACCCAGAACAAATCAAAGCAGCCATACGCGAGGTTGGTTCTGTAGCACAGTTTGCTGGAGGCGTGCCAGCGATGTGTGATGGTGTCACACAAGGCAATCCTGGTATGGATTTGTCATTGATGAGTCGAGATGTTATTGCAATGTCAACAGCAGTTGCGCTTTCGCATAATATGTTTGACTCTGCAATGATGCTGGGTATTTGCGATAAGATTGTCCCAGGTTTACTATTGGGCGCTCTGAGTTTCGGGCATTTACCAACGGTATTCGTACCAGCAGGCCCAATGCCATCGGGTTTACCCAACAAAGAAAAAGCACGTGTACGCCAAGCTTATGCAGAAGGTAAGGTTGGCCGTAAGGAACTATTACAAGCAGAGAGTGAGTCGTATCACTCGGCCGGTACCTGTACTTTCTACGGAACGGCGAACTCAAACCAGTTAGTCGTTGAAATAATGGGTTTGCATTTACCAGGTTCATCATTTGTGAATCCAGGTACACCACTGCGCGATGCGCTGACTAAAGCGGCTGCTGTGCAAGCGACGCGTTTGACAGACTTAGGTGACAATTATACGCCGATCGGTCATGTGGTGGACGCCAAAGCCATTGTCAACGGTTTGGTTGGTTTGCTTGCGACAGGTGGTTCTACCAACCACACTATGCACTTAGTTGCAGTAGCCCGTGCGGCTGGTTACATTGTAACCTGGGATGATTTTGCAGATTTATCAAGAGCTACTCCCTTACTCACTCGCATTTATCCGAACGGTTCTGCAGACATCAATCATTTTGTGGCTGCCGGCGGCATGGCTCTGCTGATTAAAGAGCTACGTGATAACGGTTTGTTGCATGATGACGTGAAGACAATCTGTGGTGAAGGTTTGGATTTATACACCAAAGAACCCGTATTGCGTGATGGTGAGTTGCAATGGGTCGATGGCCCGCAAACGTCGCTGGACAAAGACGTGGTTGCGAGTGTTGCTCAACCGTTCAAACCAGATGGTGGCTTATCTGTACTGTCTGGTAATTTGGGCCGTGCAGTGATCAAAACATCTGCCTTGCGCTCTCCAAACTGCACATTTACAGCGCCAGCGGTTGTATTTGAAGACCAATTTGATTTGGATGCGGCTTTCCAGGCGGGTGATTTAAACAAAGATTGTATTGTGGTCGTGCGCTTCCAAGGCCCGGCTGCGATTGGCATGCCTGAATTACATCGCCTAACTCCACCACTTGGGGTATTACAAGACAAAGGTTATAAAGTCGCGTTAGTGACTGACGGACGTATGTCAGGTGCTTCAGGTAAAGTACCAGCGGCAATTCATCTCACACCAGAGGCGTATAAAGGCGGTTTGCTTGCTAAAGTACAAAACGGTGATCTCATCGAAATTGATACTGATACCGGTGCGATTAACCTATTGGTAGATGAAGCTGAACTTGCACAACGCGAGTATAAACCAGCTGATTTATCCAAACATTCAGTGGGTATGGGAAGAGAAATGTTTGCAGGTATGCGCAGCACTTTAACCGGTGCTGAAGAGGGTGCTTGCAGTTTATTTGTAGAACAAGGAAGTATACGTAATGGCTAAATTAATTGCAGATGTCGGTGGCACAAATATTCGGTTAGCGACAGTGACCGATTCGGGTGTTGAGTTAATTCAAAAATATCAATGTGTTGACTTTATCAGTATACAAGCAGCAATTGAACATTACTTTGCGCAATACGCCCAAAACAAATATGTTTCCGCCTGTATTGCAATTGCGGGGCCCGTCAATCAAGAAGTGATCAAGCTTTCCAACAACAACTGGGAATTTGGTAAGACTGAATTAAAAGCGGCGCTTAGTCTTGAGCATTTGTTTGTCATTAATGACTTTACCGCTGTCGCACATTCTCTACCTGTATTACAACATGCACAAATTATACAGTTAGGCGAGGGTACCCCGCTTGAAAACGGTAATATCGCGGTCTTCGGTCCAGGTACGGGTTTAGGTGTGGAACACATCACCTATACTAGTAGTGGTTGGCAAACCCTTGAAGGAGAAGGTGGGCATGTGGATTTTGCCCCAGTCGATGAGACAGATGTTGTGATTTGGCGCTACCTGCAAAAACATTTCGGTCGTGCATCAGCAGAAGAAGTTATGTCTGGTCGCGGTATTGTCAACATTTACAAAGCATTGGCAGAAGATAATGGGATGGAACCGATTTATAACGAAGCTTCGGTGATCACCGAAAGTGCATTAAGCGGTTTGTGTCCTATCTGTGAAAAAACACTCGCACAATTCTGTCGCATCATGGGTAGTTTTGCAGGCAATTTAGCTATGAATCTAGCTACCACTGGCGGTGTCTATATCGGTGGTGGCATTGCATCTCGATTTACCGATTATTTAAAAAACAGTGACTTTAGAGCACGATTTGAGGCCAAAGGACAAATGTCCGGCTATATCAAAGATATCCCTACATATCTTATTAACGAGCCCGATCATGGGTTATTGGGTGCCGCTGCGTACCTTAATCAACATATAAGGAGTGCATAATATGAGTCAGCAATGGCGTTATAGCGCACAAGAGGTGTTCGCAGCAAGTCCTGTTGTTCCCGTTTTAGTTATTCATAATTTAGACCATGCTTTACCACTTGCAAAAGCGTTAATAGCAGGTGGTATTAATGTCCTAGAAGTGACTTTACGCACACCCGTTGCGTTGGATGCGATCCGTTTGATTGCGAGTGAAATTCCCGAGGCAATGATTGGTGCGGGTACGGTGACCAATGCAGAGCAGTTAGCCCAAGTTACTGAGGCAGGAGCGAAGTTTGCGATTAGCCCAGGTATGACCCCTGAGCTATTAGCTGCAGGACAAGCTGGTTCTATTGCATTAATACCCGGCATTTCTTCTACCTCTGACCTAATGAAGGCCAAAGATGCGGGTTATACACATCTTAAATTCTTCCCTGCAGAAGCAGTCGGTGGGGTAAAAGCGATTAAATCAATCAGTGGACCATTCCCTGATATGGTGTTTTGTCCAACGGGTGGTATTAGCCTAGCAAATTATAAAGATTATTTGTCGTTGAGTAATGTTCACTGCGTTGGAGGCTCTTGGGTAGCACCAGATGCCATGATGGAAAGTGGTGACTGGCAAGGGATCACCGAGCTTGCGCGTGAGGCCTTAGCAGACCTCACAGTGACTTCATAACCCTCGAATAACTTGCACCAAACGATGATTTTGGTTTGGTGCAAGTACATGCCCTTGCGTCGTTGCTGTTTCGATACACACAAAGCGTTGGTATTCACCCTCAGCCATATCTACAAACCCAGCACTTTTATCCATCCACGGATTCCAAACAACTAAACTATCATGACCATGATGCTCAATCTCATGACTGGGTATACCATCTTGTATGATCTGAGTAATAGGGGCAGTGGTGATGTGTAACCGGTCT
The DNA here is from genome assembly GCA_040514355.1 of Glaciecola sp. Lineage (GTDB taxonomy): Bacteria > Pseudomonadota > Gammaproteobacteria > Enterobacterales > Alteromonadaceae > Opacimonas. The sequence continues at coordinate 1,637 of JBEVCF010000079.1, read as the reverse complement.
GTTTCTCCAGCAAAGTGATAGGGTTGTGGGGTCGCACCGCTTTGTTGGGTCAAATGATCGTGATATGAACCTGTGATGCCCGTGATTTGGGCATGTGCTATATCTGTTACGGCAAAGTAGGAATGTAATGCTGCACTGAAAGATTGATGTTCAGAGTGACGGTTAGTGGTGATGAGTGTGATAGTGAGACAATCAGTCAAGGTAAATTGTATCTGACAAGACAAGCCCGTAGGCCACAGCGCATGTTGTTCATTACCTGGTGATAAGGTCACTGTTGACATAACTTCAGTTTGTATATGGGCGTCGACTCGCCACATTTGGTTGCGAACTAAACCATGAGCGATACCATGATCGCTGATATCGGGATGAAGCTGACCAAACCAAGGCCAACATACAGGAGTACCACCGCGGATAGGGCGCGAACCATCAAGTGCGGCTTTTTGACTCAAAAATAATAGTGATTTTTGTGCTACGGTATAGCTGAGTAAATGTCCACCAAATAGGCTTATCGTTGCTTCTTGGTTAAGGCAACGCAACGTGATGTGTGGCACTTGCATGAATAACTCCTTGATAACTATCCAAGGAGAAGAATAGCATGAGGACAGTGCCTCATGCTAACTCGTTTTATGCATTTTGGATGTGTGTTACCAAGTCCAACACTTTGTTTGAATAACCCATTTCGTTGTCATACCAAGCAACAAGCTTAACGAAAGTGTCAGTTAGGGCAATACCTGCTGAGGCATCAAATATAGATGTGTGGGTGTCACCAATAAAGTCATTTGAAACAACTGCATCTTCAGTATAATCCATAATCCCTTTAAGTGGGCCTTCAGCAGCTTCTTTAATCGTTGCACAGATTTGAGCATAAGAAGCTGGTTTTGCAAGGTTGACCGTCAAATCTACAACAGATACGTCTGGTGTAGGAACACGGAATGCCATACCCGTTAGTTTACCGTTTAATGCTGGGATCACTTTGCCCACGGCTTTAGCCGCACCAGTTGAAGATGGGATGATGTTTTGTCCTGCACCACGGCCACCACGCCAGTCTTTTGCTGAAGGACCATCAACGGTTTTTTGTGTTGCAGTTGCAGCATGTACAGTTGTCATGAGGCCGTCCACAATCCCAAAGTTGTCATGAATAACTTTGGCTAATGGCGCCAAACAGTTGGTCGTACAAGACGCGTTTGAAACAATGGTTTGCCCTGCATATTCATCATGATTGACACCCATCACGAACATGGGCGTATCGTCTTTTGACGGCGCAGACATGACAACTTTTTTGGCACCTGCCTGAATATGAGCTTGTGCTGTTTCTGCCGTTAAAAATAAACCAGTAGACTCAACTACAACATCAGCACCCACCGCATCCCAAGCTAAATCGGCAGGGTTGCGTTCACTTGTAACACGTACAAATTTACCATTGATTTCTAAGCCGCCGTCTACGACTTCGACAGAACCATTGAACCGACCATGTGTAGAATCGTATTTTAACATATAGGCAATGTAATCGATATCGAGTAGGTCATTAATACCTACAATATCAATGTTATCACGTGCAAAAGCGGCTCTTAGCACCAAACGACCAATTCGACCGAATCCATTAATTCCTACTTTAATTGTCATAACGACCTCTGTAA
>JBEVCF010000078.1:0-8549 GCA_040514355.1 Glaciecola sp. | reverse complement strand
CATCATTGGTAAAAAGCAACAGTCCACTGGTATTTAAGTCCAAACGACCCACTGCGATCCAACGTCCTTTACTGATTTTGGGTAAGCGATCAAACACCGTCATACGTCCTTCAGGGTCGGTGCGGGTGCACAACTCCCCTTCTGGTTTGTTATACATCAACACCCGACAAACAGGCTTTTCTTGTGCAATATGTACAGTGTGACCATCGACACGAATGTGATCAGAGGGTTCAGCGCGATCGCCTAAGTGAGCAATTTTGCCATTGACTGAAACCCGGCCTGCCGAGATCCACGTTTCCATCTCACGGCGTGAACCAACCCCATTATTAGCTAAGATTTTTTGTAACTTTTCTGACATTAATGTAAATGCTCATCATTCGGTGCGGAAGATATCTCATCTAGCGCAGTGGTTTCATCATGTGATGTCACCGTTTCTAAAGGAAGGGATACTGAGTCACCAATATCTTGTCCCGCTTCATCCAAAGCAGCAACAAATGCTTCAACATCAGGTAACTCTGAGAGTGATGATAACCCAAAATAATCCAAAAATCCTTTTGTTGTTGCATAAAGTGCTGGGCGACCGGGTACTTCTTTGTGCCCAACAGCCATGATCCAATCTCTTTCTTGTAGAGTTTTCATAATGTTACTGCTCACTGTCACCCCCCTTACTTGTTCTATTTCACCGCGGGTTATGGGTTGTCTGTATGCAATTAACGCGAGTGTTTCGAGTAAAGCACGTGAGTAACGCGGTGGTGTTTCTTGCCACAAACGCCCTAACCATTGCGATAAACTGTCGGCCGTCTGGAATACATAACCACTAGCCAATTCACGTAGTACAATGCCTCGAGGTTGATAATCTAGCGTTAACTCTGCGAGCACTTTGTTCAACGCCTGCGCCGACACAGCAAAATCCAATAAGACAGTTGCCTTCATTTTTTCTTTTGATAACGGTTTGTCAGAAGCAAAGATCGCCGCTTCAATTAATTGTTTAAGTTGTTCATGACTAATTTTCATAGGCCGCTTGCCCCTGTCCCAAGCGCACATGCACATCCGCATACGGTTCGGCTTGAATACACTCTAATAAGCCCTCTTTAACGAGTTCTAATATCGCCAAAAAACTCACCACACAGCCTGCGCGTCCCTCTTCTGGCGTGAATAATGCTGCCAGTGACACAAAATCCTCATTATTCAAGTTTTGTAGAATATAAGACATGCGTTCCCGTGTAGAAAGTTGCTCTCGGGAAATTTGATGATGTTCGAATGTTGCAGCTCGTTGTAGTGCGTTGTGAAAAGCTAATACTAATTCGGATAAGGTTGTGCTGGGTAGTACGACTTCTGGTGTTATAGAAGCTGCTGGCTGGGCTTTAGCTGGAAAAAAATCGCGTTCATAACGCGGCAGCCCATCGAGTTCTTGTGCGGCTTGTTTAATAATTTCATATTCTTTTAAACGCCTTATCAGCTCTGCTCGAGGGTCAACTTCATCCTCATCAACGACCGGTGGTTTGGGTAACAACAGCCGTGATTTGATTTCTGCTAATAAAGCCGCCATCAATAAATATTCAGCCGCCAACTCAAGTTTTATGTCTTGCATCATAGCGACATAATCCATGTATTGTTCGGTGATTTTTAATATCGGCAATTCCACAATGTCTAATTTTTGTTTGCGGATGAGATACAAAAGTAGGTCTAATGGACCAGAAAAAGTCTCAAGAATGACCTCTAGCGCATCAGGAGGAATATAGAGATCTTCCGGTTTTTCAATCACCGCTTCCCCATTGACAAAGGCCAAGGGTAGCGGTTGCTGGATCATGACGTTGGGCTGTGAATCACTCATCTTAGTCATCTGCTAGGTGAATATGCGCCAAGCATATTGGTTGTTGTTATTTTAACCTATGCCTCGAGTATACCCTTATTCAAATACAGATGCATCACCGCTACCGTAGCGTAGAATATTGACCTCACCTTCTGATAAATCCACCACTGTTGTAGGTTGCTCGCCTAAGTAACCGCCGTGGATAATCAAACCCACTCGGCGCTCAAGTTCATCTCGAATCGCATCTGGATCAGATTCTGCCATGTCGGCACCCGGGAGAATTAACGTAGTCGACATCAATGGCTCCCCCAACTCTTGCAGTAATGCCAAGGTAATCGGATTGTCCGGCACGCGGATCCCAATGGTTTTGCGTTTAGGGTTTTGTAAGCGCTTAGGCACTTCTTTGGTGGCTTTAAACACAAAGGTATAAGGCCCCGGTGTATTATTTTTTAACAAACGAAACGAGACATTATCCACTCGCGCGTATTCAGATAATTCAGACACGTCACGACACATCAACGTGAAATTGTGGTTTTTATCCAAGTTTCGAATTTGACAAATCTGTTCTAACGCTTGTTTGTTGTCCATTTGACAACCTATCGAATAACCAGAATCAGTGGGGTAGACGATGACATGTCCATTGCGGATGATTTCAACCGCTTGTTTGATCAAGCGCAGTTGTGGATTATCGGGGTGGATATAAAAAAACTGACTCATGTGGCACTCCGTGTGACAAAACCAACCCTTAACAAGTTGGGTGTACAAAATATACCCATAATTATACGCTTGTTTAGGCGAACGTGGGAGAGTTAACGACTAAATGATTAAGCTTTTACGTTAGCTTACCCACCTTAAATAAAGATCGTCTACAATATTAGCTAGAGACGGATGATTGGGGAAACATATTATCCCAACTGGCCCAAATTGGTTTGAGATCGGGCGCAATGTGCAAGTTTTTGCCTAACTCGGACCAACGACTTGGCATATGAAAATCCGAACCCACCGCAACATATAATTCAAATTCCCTGGCCAGATCGGCGAGCAACGCTTTTTTTGTAGGCTGCATATTAGGATGAGTTACTTCCATAGCATCCCCTCCCCATGTTTTGAAATCGGCTAATAAGCGTCGCAGCCATTTGGTCTTCATATCGTAATGACCAGGGTGTGCAACAACAGCATGGCCTCGGGCTTCATGGATCCAAGTGATAGCGGTTTCAATGTCGATCCATTGTGGTGTCACATAAGCTTTTTTGTCTTTACCTAAAAACTGAGTAAAGGCTTGCTGGAAATGAGATACTATCCCTCGATCGAGCAAAACTTGAGCAATATGCGCCCGTGTGATTTGCCCACTGCCTACTTTTTTCATCGCTTGGGCAAATACACCTTCAATCCCAATACGAGCTAATTTGTCGCACATTAATCGTGCACGTTCAGTCCGGGTGGCGCCTTGCATCAACAAACGCTCCTGAAGTACCGGACAAGTCTCGTCGATGTTCAAACCAAGAATGTGAATTTCAAAACCGTGCCAGCGGGTACTTAATTCCACACCAGAGACGATATGTAGCGGTCTTTTTTGTATCGCTTGATAGGCTTTTGCTACTCCTAGCGCCGCCGTTGTATCGTGATCGGTGATCGCCAACACATCCACTTGTTGGTTGTGTGCACGCTGCACCAGCTCAATCGGAGATAGGTGTCCATCTGAAAAATGGGTGTGGCTGTGTAAGTCTATTTTCATCATTCACAACTTGGGGGTTGACATAGTGCGCGTTTTGGTTTCTTCTATAGGTATTGTAACGTATTTTTAGCACAAACTTTAGAGGTTATTCTCATGCAGTATACAACCACTCGAATTCAAAAATGGTGGTGGCAGTCCAACTAAGGGCTGATGTGCGCGTTTGTGTTCAAAAAGCCCGTATGACGGGCTTTTTTTATGTCTTAAATAATGGAGAATTGAGAAGTGAGTTCGACCCGAGCAAACCCTGCAGGTACTGTCACGACCCGAGTGTCATATGGGCCGTACATTGCTGATCCACTCGCCATGTACTATCAACTTTGCCATGACTGCCCCAATACGATGTTGTTAGAATCAGCTGAAATAGACAGCAAAGACAATCTCAAAAGCGTATTACTATTACAAAGTGCCTTGCGCTTTGAATGCCATGGCGCTCAAGTCAGGGTCAGAGCCCTCAATAACAATGGCGATAATGCACTATCTGCGCTAACACAATTTTTGCAACCGTTTTTACAACAACGTACCGTAGATGAGGCCTTGTTTGAGTTTGCTAGCGCCGAACCACAAGCCGATGAGGATACGCGCCTAAAAACGCCCAACGTATTATCTGTATTGCGTTGTGCGGTACAAGATTTTTCCACTCAACAATCCGATACACATCCATTTCGAACCTTTTTAGGCGGTTGCTTTGCCTATGATTTGTTAGCGATGGCCGAAACCTTACCGGACGTACCCAACGGGGCTAATACCTGTCCAGATTATGTTTTTTATTTGGCGCAAGATATATGCGTCATTGACCATACCGAACAAACCACAACTCTTATTTCGAATATTTTTTCTGGCGTTGAGACCACGGCTACAGAACAGGCTTTACATGAACATTGGTTAACGCGTTTAGCAGAGCCGGTCAGCACGTTGCAAGAGGCACATCCACCGACATCAGTGCAACAAGAAGTCATCGTGAGTGAAGATAAAGATGACGCTGCCTTTTGTCAGGATGTCATCAATCTAAAAGAACATATCCTTGCTGGTGATATTTTTCAAGTGGTGCCGTCACGTACCTTTTCACTCGCCTGTCCCTCGGCCATTTTGGCTTACGCAGAACTCAAAGTACAAAATCCCAGTCCTTACATGTTTTACCTCAAAGACGAACAATTTGAGTTATTTGGCGCGTCCCCAGAGTCTGCCTTGAAATATACAGCCCAAACCAATCAAGTCGAAATCTATCCCATCGCAGGAACTCGTCCTCGTGGTAAACGTAGCGATGGGACGATTGATCACGATTTGGACAGTCGGATTGAATTGAATTTACGTGAAGATTTGAAAGAAAAATCGGAACACATCATGTTGGTTGATTTAGCGCGAAATGACGTAGCGCGTGTTTCAGAACCTGGTACGCGGCATGTCAAAGAGCTACTTAAGGTAGATCGCTATTCTCATGTTATGCACTTGGTTTCTCGCGTTGTAGGTCAACTTCGTCATGATGTCGATGCCTTGCATGCGTACCAAGCCTGTATGAATATGGGGACGTTAGTCGGCGCACCTAAAGTTTCTGCGGCGACACTCATCCGCGAAGTGGAACAACAACGCCGTGGTTCCTATGGTGGCGCTGTGGGTTATCTGGATGCTGATGGTGATATGGATACCTGTATTGTGATCCGAGCGGCATTTGTGCAAGACGGGCAAGCCCACGTTCAAGCAGGTGCAGGCGTGGTATTCGATTCAGTCCCTCAAGCAGAAGCTGATGAAACTCGTGCTAAGGCACAGGCAGTGATTAATGCAATTATATCGAGCCAAGGAGGACACGCATGAAATCGTTAGCCGTGGTGATGTTAGATAATGTCGATTCTTTTACTTATAATTTGGTCGATGAGTTACGCACTCTGAACGTGGATATGACCGTATATCGCAATACCGTCAGTGCCCAAACCGTTCTCCAAGCCTTAATCGACAAAGCGCAACACCAACCCACTGTACTGCTCTTATCTCCAGGCCCAGGTAATCCTCAGCAGGCAGGCTGTATGTTAGAATTGATAGGTTTGTGTGAAGGTCGCTTCCCGGTGTTGGGAATATGCTTGGGACATCAAGCCATCGTTGAACATTTTGGTGGAGAAATCACGCGCGCAGCAACAGTGATGCATGGGAAAGCATCGAATATCACTCATTGTGGTGATAAGATGTTTAGTGCAATGCCACAACCTATGGCAGTAGCGCGCTATCATTCATTAATGGCGCAAAACTTACCTGAAAGTTTGAGCGTGTTAGCACAGTATGAAGATGTCCCAATGGCAGTGTATCACGACACGGCCAATATGCTCGGTTTCCAATTCCATCCGGAATCTATTTTGACTAGTGATGGCAGTGCCTTATTAAAAGCGAGCATTGCGTTTTTAGTACAACGTGGAGAGTCGTATGAATCATGATATAAATACCGTATTAGATACGCTGTATCGACAAGCAGATTTGGATCAAATGCAAGTCAACACTATCTTTGGTGCAGTCATGCGTGGCGAGTTGGATGATATTACGCTCACTGCGTTGTTAATAGCGTTAAAAATCAAAGGCGAGACACCTGTAGAAATTGCTGGCGCAGCCTCAGCCATGGTCGAACATGCTACTGCATTCCAACGTCCTGACTATGCGTTTGCAGACATTGTCGGCACTGGCGGAGATGGGCACAACACCATTAATATCTCCAGTGCAGCCGCTATTGTTGCAGCCAGTTGTGGTCTACCTGTGGCCAAGCATGGCAACCGCAGTGTCTCGAGCAAATCCGGTTCAGCCGATTTATTTGCCGCCTTTGGCATGCAACTCGATATGTCACCACAAACAGCTAAAGCCTGTCTGGATGAGCACGGACTAGCCTTTCTGTTTGCGCCGGTTTATCACGCTGGCGTGAAACATGCGATGCCTGTGCGCACTACCTTACAAACACGTACTTTGTTTAATATTTTAGGGCCTTTGGCTAACCCTGCTCGCCCCACGCATTCCGTCATGGGTGTGTATACGCCAGAGTTGTTATTACCTTACGCGCATACTCTGCAACTCATGGGACATGAGCAAGCTATGATCGTACATGGTGCGGGCTTGGATGAATTTGCACTACACGGCCCGAGTCAGGTGGTACAAATCAAGGGCGAACAACTCAGCGAATATGCAGTTGAGCCGAGTGATTTTGGTTTAGCAAACTACCCATTAGACGCACTAGTTGGCGGTGAACCACATGAAAACAAAGCCCATATTGAAGCTGTTTTCAAAGGTGAAGGCCAAGCAGCTCACGTTGCAGCCATCGCTATGAACGCAGGTGCATTATTGCATTTAGCAGGGATCGCCAAAAGTTTTTCCCAAGGCGCGGATATGGCCCAAGAAGCAATGGCACAAGCCAAACCTTTACAAACCATTACTGCCGCTGCCCTGACCTCTACAGAGAATCCATAAATGGCAAATGTATTAGAGAAAATTGTTGCCGATAAGCGCAACGAAATGGTGGCAAAAGAAGCTGAGTTACCGCTAGCGAGTTTTATCGATGACTTAACGCCATCGAGCAAAAGTTTTTATAACGCGCTTGCCCAAGACAATGCTGGCTATATTTTAGAATGTAAAAAAGCCTCCCCATCAAAAGGGCTCATTCGTCCCACTTTTGATTTGGACGAAATTCTGGATGCGTACTTAGAAGTCGCGTCTTGCTTGTCAGTGTTGACAGATGAAAAATACTTTCAAGGCACTTATGAATACTTAGCCTATGTTACAGCGCGCGTTGATATTCCTGTTTTAAACAAAGATTTTTTTGTCAACGAATACCAAGTTTATCTAGCACGTTATTACCAGGCAGATGCCGTACTGTTAATGTTGTCTGTACTGGATGACGAAACCTATACGCGTTTGCATAAAGTCGCGGACAGCCTGTCCTTAGACGTATTAACCGAGATAAGTAATGCTGAAGAAGCTGAACGGGCGGTACGTTTAGGTGCCAAAATTATTGGGATCAACAACCGCAACTTACGTGATTTATCCACTGACTTAGCAGCAACAGAACAACTTGTACCGCTATTGCAATCATTGGGGCATGAAGGCTTGATGATTTCTGAGTCTGGGATCTACACACGTGCTGACATTACTCGTCTGGCGCCACATGTAGACGGTTTTTTAGTTGGCAGTGCCTTGATGGCTAAGGCTGATTTACGACGGGCCTGCCGTGAGTTAGTGTATGGTCCGGTTAAAGTATGTGGCGTAACCAGTATAACCCAAGCACAGATGCTCGATGCACACCCCACCAGTTACTTGGGTTTGATTTTTGCAGAAAAATCTCCACGCTATGTTAATTTGACAACCGCAGAAGCGATAACTGAAGCCGTTTCAGCCAATTTTGTTGGCGTATTTGTCAATGCCGACGTTGCAACTGTAGTCGAGTACGCTAAGCGCTGTAGTTTGGCTGCGGTTCAATTACACGGGGATGAAGATCAGGAATATATTGACGCACTGCGACAAGCCTTACCTGCTACCTGTGCGATTTGGTTGGCATTGGGTATCAGCGAATCAATACCAAAATACGACTATCGGCAGGTTGATCTGTTATTATGCGATTGTCAGTCTGGTTCGGCTAAAGGGGGGACTGGTCAGATTTTCGATTGGGACTTATTGGCAACAATCAATACCGATACTCCGATAGGACTAGCCGGCGGATTAGAACATGTTTGTGCCGGAATTATTGATCCCTGCCCTTGATCAACTGGAACAAGCATTTATCACTGCTAAAAATGATCCTGAGTTTCACGCGCAATTCATGGCTTTATTAAAAGACTATGCAGGTCGTCCAACCGCGATGACCTTATCGCGCAACCTCGTTAACAACCCCAAAGTAAAACTATATTTAAAACGCGAAGATCTACTCCATGGTGGTGCGCACAAAACCAACCAGGTATTAGGCCAAGCTCTTCTGACCAAAATGATGGGTAAAACCGAAGTCATCGCTGAAACGGGCGCCGGTCAACACGGGGTTGCTAC
>JBEVCF010000077.1:6554-8615 GCA_040514355.1 Glaciecola sp. | reverse complement strand
TCCTTACGCTCTTGCAACAAAACGCACGTATCGCCAATGTGGATCTTGCCAAAGCAGTCGGGTTGAGTCCTAGTCCTTGTCTTGAACGTGTTAAACGTCTAGAGCACCAAGGTTATATCACTGGTTATCACGCTCAGTTAGACCCTTTGAAATTAGGTGCAGCGATGCTGGTATTTGTTGAAATTTCCTTATCTAAAACATCGCCAGACATTTTTGCGGAATTTTCAGCAGCCGTGCAACAACAAGATGATATTCAAGAGTGTCATTTGGTCTCTGGAAATTTTGATTTTTTACTCAAAACGCGCGTGGCGGATATGGCCAGTTATCGCAAACTATTAGGGGATACCTTATTGCGTTTACCAGGGGTGCGTGAATCGCGTTCCTATGTCGTTATGGAAGAGGTTAAACACACACAAAATATCAAAATAGCACATGTAAATCGTTAACCAGAACAAAGACCTATGTTAAGATAAACCCATATAGAGGAAGCCGTAGTTAATAACGGAAAAATATGTCTAATCTTTCAGGCACACAACGTATTTACGAAACATTCATGATCATGTTTACCATGATTGCGTTATTTATGTTTCTCGCGTTGATGTCCTTTCACCAAGCAGATCCTGGTTGGTCACAAACAGGTTTACAACCCACCATTCAAAATTGGATGGGACCGGTTGGTGCGAGAGTGGCCGATCTCAGTTTTTTTTCCTTGGGTTATCTTGCCTATACGTTACCATTTGGTTTTGCTTTTCTAGGTTGGTTTGCTTTTCAACAAGTCAAACACATTCTCCAGTTGGACTACTTAAATATTGGCTTACGCGTTGTTGGACTGTTGTTTATGTTGATCGGTTTGAGTGCTCTGGCGAGTATTAACTTTGATGACATGTACTACTTCTCAGCTGGTGGCTTGTTCGGTGATGTTATATCTCAAGCATTGTTACCTTATTTTAATTTAACTGGTACCACGTTGTTACTTTTAGCCTTTTTCGCAACTGGTTTTACACTACTGAGCGGGATCTCATGGTTGACTGTCATTGATGGTATTGGTGCAGGGGTCTTGTGGGGGGTGACAAAAACACTCGCTATGCCAGCTCAGATATCTGCGTATTGGTCTGGCCGCCAGGCTGAACAAGTGGCACCAACAACCGAACAAGTACAAGATAAAACTGCTTCATCTCAACAACCATCGCTGTTTAAACCAGAACAGCCTTCGCTAGAAGACAGTGCGTTTCACATCAAACAAGAAGCCTTATATAAGACCGACGATGATGCTGAATCCTCAGTATTAGTGAGTGAACATCAAACTGATCCCGATATTACTTTGGAGGAATTGGCACAAAATGCAACGCGACATTCATCTAAACCGGTGTCGATGGTAAATTCCCCCTTAGTGAAAACCAAGTTTATTGACCCAGACGAACCAAAACCAGAAGGGGAAAGACCGTCTTTTGCCTTATTAGATCGGCCGGATAAAGTAAAAAATCCGATTACACCGGAGGAGCTTGAGGGTATTTCACGTTTAGTTGAAGAAAAACTTGCGGATTTCAATATCGAAGCCAAGGTTGTGGGTGTGTACCCGGGGCCTGTCATTACGCGTTTTGAGCTTGACCTTGCACCTGGTGTGAAGGTGTCGAAGATCACTACGTTGTCCAAGGATTTAGCCCGAGCGATGTCAGCGATGTCAGTGCGTGTGGTTGAAGTCATTCCCGGTAAATCTGTGATTGGTCTTGAGTTGCCAAATAAAAATCGTGAGATGGTTCGTCTGAGTGAAGTCATCGAATGCGATGCTTTTCAATCCTCGAAATCAGATTTGACGATGGTCTTGGGAGCCGATATTTCGGGCAAACCAGTGATTGTTGATTTGGCTAAAATGCCTCACGTACTTGTTGCTGGTACGACAGGTTCGGGTAAGTCAGTAGGTGTCAATGTCATGATTTTGAGCTTGTTATACAAGTCATCACCCGAAGATGTGCGTATGATCATGATCGACCCCAAAATGTTAGAGCTTTCGGTTTATGAAGGTATTCCGCATCTCCTTGCGGAAGTAGTGACGGATATGAA
>JBEVCF010000077.1:0-6544 GCA_040514355.1 Glaciecola sp. | reverse complement strand
TGAAAGAGGCGGCCAATGCCCTGCGCTGGTGTGTGGGCGAGATGGAGCGTCGCTATCGCTTGATGTCAGCTCTGGGAGTGCGAAACTTAAAGGGCTTTAATGCGAAAGTCACAGAGGCCATCAAAGCGGGCGAACCAATCAAAGATCCACTTTGGCAACCTGGTGATAGTATGGATGCCGAGGCCCCTGACTTAGCCAAATTGCCCGCCATTGTTGTGGTGGTGGACGAATTTGCCGATATGATGATGATCGTCGGTAAAAAAGTGGAAGAGTTGATTGCGCGTATTGCACAAAAAGCTCGTGCTGCTGGGATCCATCTGGTTCTTGCCACACAGCGTCCGTCTGTCGATGTCATTACGGGTTTGATCAAAGCCAACATCCCAACGCGCATTGCTTTCCAAGTCTCCAGTAAGATTGATTCACGTACGATTTTGGATCAGCAAGGCGCGGAGACCTTGCTTGGTATGGGGGATATGTTATACCTACCACCTGGAACAGGAGTGCCTACACGCGTCCATGGTGCGTTTGTTGATGATCACGAGGTCCACGCCGTGGTTGGGGATTGGAAAAAACGTGGCGAACCTGAGTACATCGACGAAATACTCAACGGCGAAGCCAGCGCAGAAGTACTATTACCAGGCGAACAACCAGAAGGGGCTGACCAAGAATTCGATGTGTTTTATGATGAAGCCGTTGTATTTGTGACGGAAACGCGCAAAGCATCGGTGTCGAGTGTACAACGCAAATTCAGAATTGGTTACAATCGCGCGGCTAGATTAGTCGAACAAATGGAACAAAGTGGTGTCGTATCAGCACCCGGTCACAATGGCAATCGGGAAGTATTAGCACCTCCTGCGCCCAAGGATTAAGTATGTTGCGAATTGTTTTATATTTATGTTGTTTGTTTTTATCTACAGCTCACGCACAAGATAAGGCAGCTGATACCCAGTTAAAAGTACTGTTGAGTGAAATAAAGTCGTTTTCTTCGCCTTTCACTCAGCAGGTCTACAACGGACAAGAATTGCTGCAAGAAGCACAAGGCACATTGACCTTACAACGTCCACAACGTCTGTTTTGGCATGTGACTGCGCCTGATGAAACGCAGCTTATCACAAAAGGGGAAGAGGTGTATTTAATAGATCCTTTTTTGGAGCAAGTCTCGATTTTTTCGCTCGCACAAATGTTACCCAACAACCCCTTATTGTTATTGTTAAACGATGACCAACATACTTGGGATGAGTTTTCCATTACACTCAGCAAGCTTGGCGATGCACTCACCTTCGCGGTGGTTCCCAAAGCTTCAAATGCACAGATTACTCAACTCTCGCTAACATTCGCGACAGGTCGTTTACTTGGCATGACGTTTACCGACGCGCAAAATCAGCGCAGTGAATTAGTGTTTTTAGCACCAACCATAAATGCAACCGTTGCATCCGACGTGTTCGATATTGAGATCCCTGACGGATACAGTATTGATGATCAGCGTGCTATACCCGCCACTGCGTTCTAACATGACGGATTTGTTTGACGCTATACCGGATGAATCGATGCCACTTGCGGCAAGAGTGCGTCCTCAAACCTTAGCACACTACATTGGTCAGGAGCACATAACTGCTGCGACTGCCCCTCTAGGCAAGTTATTACAAGCCAAACGTTGTCATTCTATGATTCTATGGGGCCCACCTGGAACAGGTAAAACCACATTAGCTGAATTGATAGCCCGTGAAGTCAATGCCCCATTCATTCGTTTGTCTGCGGTCACTAGTGGTGTCAAAGACATCCGTGAGGCAATGCTACAGGCACAACAAACCCCCAGCACCATAGTGTTTGTTGATGAGGTGCACCGTTTTAACAAAGCGCAACAAGATGCGTTTTTACCCTATATCGAATCAGGATTGATCACGTTTATCGGAGCCACCACTGAAAACCCCGCTTTTTCTTGTAATAATGCGTTGTTATCACGTTGTCGCGTGTACATTCTAAAAGCGTTATCGGATAGCCATCTCACTGCGATTGTGACCCATGCGCTGCAAACCGATCCGCTGTGTGTTGAAGCCGGACTAACCGCAACGGAAGATGCATTAACCGTATTGTGTCAATTGGTTACGGGGGATGCGCGCAAAGCCTTGTTGTATATTGAATTAGCGTCGTCTTTAGCAGAAGATGGTATTATTACGCCTGAACAGATACTGTTAGCAGCGGGGCAAAAACAAGCTAGTTTTGATCTGCAAGGCGATATTTATTATGATCATTTGTCTGCTTTTCACAAATCAGTAAGGGGCTCAAGTGTTGATGGTGCGCTGTATTGGTTCGCGCGTTTTTCACAAGCTACGGGTGACCCCACTCCTATTATGCGTCGCTTATTAGCTATCGCCACAGAAGATATTGGTTTAGCGGATCCCAAAGCTTTAACGGTGTGTCTTAACGCATGGGATACCTATCATCGGGTCGGGGCGGCCGAAGGGGAAAGGGCAGTGGCTGAGGCGTGTGTATACTGCGCTTTAGCACCGAAGAGTAATGCATTGTACCGTGCATTTAAAGCAGCTAAACAACTCGCTCAAGACACCTCAGAGTTACCTGTGCCAGACCATTTGCGCAATGCACCCACCAGTTTGGCCAAGTCCCAGGGGCATGGGGAAGGTTACCGCTATTCTCATAATGAGGCGCATGCGGTCAGTGCAGGGCAGACTTATTTGCCTGAGGGTTTAGCAGAACCGGGTTTGTACCAAGCGACCAATCGAGGATTTGAACAAACCCTGGCGAAGAAACAAGCGTTTTTAGCGCAAGTAAACGAAGCGGCAGGCACAACCCCTAAGGAGAGTGCTTCATGATGTATATTTATATTGCGTTAGGTGGTGCATTAGGTGCGTGTCTGCGTTATTTTTTGGTACAACAGAGCACCATTTGGTTTGGCAAAGATTTTCCCTACGGTATTTTACTTGTCAATGTCCTTGGTTCTTGTGTGATCGGTGCGGTTATGGGCTATCTCCACACCTACAGCGGGGAGTACGAAACACTCATCAAAGGGGTCGTGACGGTCGGTTTATTAGGTGCGCTGACCACGTTTTCCACGTTTTCCTATGACACGGTTCAGCTACTCCATTTGGGGCAGTGGACAAAAGCTATTTTGAATATTGGGGCAAACGTATTAATATGCACGGCTTGTACCTGGTTTGCATTTTCATTATTTAAGGGATAAAGAGTTTTATGTTAGATCCAAAGCGCTTGCGCGATGAATTAGAACAAACAGCCGAGCGATTGGCTGGTCGTGGTTTTCAACTTGATGTTGAGCACATTTCAGAGCTCGAGTCGCGTCGCAAAATTTTGCAAACAAGCACCCAAGAATTACAAAATGAACGCAATGTTCGGTCCAAGTCGATTGGTAAAGCTAAAGCAGCGGGTGAGGATATTACGCCTTTGTTGGCACAAGTGAGCGATTTGGGTGACCAATTAGATGCTGCAAAAGTAGAATTAGATACACTGTTAAAAGATATCGATGCGATTGCCGCCAGTATTCCCAATTTACCAGATGAATCTGTACCACTTGGTGCAGATGAGGCAGATAACCAAGAAATTTCGCGTTTTGGTTCGCCTCGTCAGTTTGATTTTGAGGTAAAGGATCACGTGGATGTGGCTGCGGGCTTGAGCAACGGCTTAGATTTTGAAACAGCCAGTAAGCTAACTGGTTCTCGCTTTGTCGTGATGCATGGTCCAGTAGCAAAATTACATCGTGCGCTGACCCAGTTTATGCTTGACCAACACACCGGTGCGCATGGATATAGCGAAGTGTATGTACCGTATTTGGTCAATCACGACTCGTTATTCGGTACGGGACAGTTACCTAAGTTTGGTGAAGATCTATTTCACACGCAACCGGCGACTGAGGAAGGACAAGGTCTGTCGTTGATCCCGACCGCTGAGGTGCCGTTAACAAATATTGTCCGTGATACTATTTTGGATGAAGCACAACTGCCCCTTAAAATGACTGCACATACCCCGTGTTTTCGCAGTGAAGCAGGCAGTTATGGACGTGACACACGCGGTCTGATCCGTCAGCATCAATTTGATAAAGTTGAATTAGTACAGGTGGTTAAACCTGAGGATTCTTTTGCGGCACTGGAAGAATTAACAGGACATGCCGAGGCCATCCTTCAAGCGCTAGACCTACCGTATCGCAAAGTGTTGTTGTGTACAGGTGATATGGGTTTTGGTGCCTGTAAAACATATGATTTGGAAGTTTGGTTACCTGCTCAGAATACGTATCGAGAGATTTCTTCTTGTTCAAATATGCTAGATTTTCAGGCGCGTCGTATGCAAGCGCGTTATCGCGCTAAAGGTGCCAAAAAACCAGAACTTGTGCATACTCTTAATGGCTCTGGCTTAGCAGTGGGGCGCACGCTGGTAGCAATCTTAGAAAATTACCAACAAGCAGATGGTTCCGTGACGATACCGACGGTGTTACAACCGTATTTAGGTGGGATGAGTCACATTTCAGCAGAATAATTACAGACATTTGGCAGGTTTTTTGAGACCTGCCAGCTTACTCGCCATTTTTGCTGGCCCCTGCGGGAGTAATCGTTGTAGATGGCGCGAGTTACCGACTTCTTCACCAAACTGTTCTTTTAGGGCTTTTACCAAAGCACGGATAGCCGGTGTGGTATCATATTGCGCATGAAAATTTCGGACAAAATGGATGACTTGCCAATGGGCAGGACTGAGTTCGATACCTTCCACTTGTGCGATATGTTCAGCTAAGGCTTCTGACCATTGGGTGTGGTCTAACAAATAACCGTGTTCATCGGTCGCATACTCGATATTGTTTAAAATATAAGACATTGAGTGTCCTGGTTCTTCAACAGATAGAAATAATTATTTTAGGTTATACTTAAAAGCTCACTTCAATAGCATCCACTTTTACACTTGGATACGATGCAACGATGTGTACATTAGGAGGCAGCACAAAACTTTCTGGCTGAGGTATTAGCGAGTTTTGTAAAATATAAATATCTTCTACGTCATAAAAATATAAACCTTGTATTGCTTTGTATGGGTTGGGATCGATGCTAGTGTCAGTTTGAAAAAGAGCAAATGCGCTTTGTTCAATCCTCAGTTCTACTGTGTGTGCAACATTCCCAGCTGCTGCGGCAAATTCATAAGCATCATGAAATACATGTGGCCGCAAGCATTTTTCAGTGAGTGTGATAATAAAATGAGCCATAAGATTCCCACTTCTGGTTATAGTTGTATGAAATCAGAAGATACATGAACACGAGTGAAAAACTCTGTTAACCCTAAAGGTGCAATATAATTTGGTAAATTGTCAGCGTTTCTGTTTCTTTGCGTAAGTGCACTACCACAATAGGCTAGGGTAGTATCATGTGCGAGCGTCGATAGGGTATGACTAAGTTGGGTCCAATCACAGTCTAAGCCTTCACTGTGAAAGAATACTTGCTCAATATTAGCATGACCCACTCGCGCAATACATGCTGCTAACGCGCTGTGGTCTATAGCGGTTGTAATAAGTATCGAACAAGACATAAAAAAACGCTCCAAATTAGGAGCGTTTATCATAACAAATCAGAGCTTAGTCATCACTACCAAACGCACCTAAAAGGTGGAGAAGTGACACAAAAATGTTGTAGATGTTTAAGTACAAGCTAACCGTTGCACGAATATAGTTGGTTTCGCCACCGTTGATGATACGACTAGTATCAAACAAGATTAGGCCAGACATAATGAAGATGATGGCTGCGCTTAGGGCTAGACTGACCGCCGGTACAGCAAAGAACAAATTTGCAATAGCGGCTACAATAACTACCACCAAACCAATCATCAAAAAACCACCCAAAAAGCTAAAGTCTTTTTTAGACGTCAAGGCATAGGCGGATAATGCGAAGAAAATTAGCGCTGTACCACCTAGTGCTTGCATGATCAGTTCTGGACCGTTAGCCAAACCTAAATACGCATTTAAAGTAAAGCCTAAAGAACCACCCATTAAACCCGTAAATACAAATACCCAAGCCAAACCTGCGCTGGTCTCAGCTTTTTTGTGTAAGATAAATAAAGTAACAAATGCACCTAGGGTCATCATGAGTGATACGCCTGGGCCAATTCCCATTGCCATCGTAATACCAGCACATACGGCACTGAATACCATGGTCATTGCTAATAACATGTAAGTGTTACGCAATACTTTGTTTGTCTCGAGGACAGACGGTTGTGAACGACTGAAAGAATTTTCAAAGTTCGTATTGTTCATGTTTCCCTCCAAGGAATCTAACATTCATTTCTAAGACTAAATTTATAGACTTTTGTTCCAATTTCAAGTGCTACTTATAAAAAATCGAGGCTGATGGGGGGCTGCCGTGGAAATTTTAAGCAACATGCTCTTTTTATCATCAATCAAAACCTTTTTTGCAATTAATCCTTTACAAAGCCCTCATACCTCTTTAATATGCGCCTCACTTACGGAGAGTTGGCAGAGTCCGGTTGAATGCACTTGACTTGAAATCAAGCGAAGGGTCAAACCTTCCGGGGGTTCGAA
>JBEVCF010000076.1:23146-30042 GCA_040514355.1 Glaciecola sp. | reverse complement strand
GCACTAACATAGCGTCATACAACAAGGAATCATGATGAAAAGAAATCGTTTAAATCGCACTCCAACATTACGACGCAGTGCCAGTCAGCGTCGTATGCTACACAAAAAATCCCATCAACGCGTACTCAATCGTCGTAAGCAATTTTTACAATTAATGATGGATGAGACCTCTCGTTCTCCGGCTTAATGTGCACCCGGGTCTTGCGCCAATTTACGAGCCTGCTTGGCTTGCTTGTGTACTTCACGTCGCGCTTTAAAAAAATCTGAAATCTGCTTACCACAAGCTGCAGCACAACATTCCGGAACGACTTCTACCTGGTGGTTTAGTTGTGCATGTTGCAGTAAGTTCATGACACTACCGGCTGCGCCAGTTTTGAAATCGCTCGCACCATATACAACGCGTTTTACTCGGCTATGAACAATGGCACCAGCACACATTGGACACGGTTCTAGGGTAACGTATAACGTTGCGTCAATAATGCGGTAATTGCCAATATTTTTGGCTGCATCTCGCAACGCTAATATTTCAGCGTGGGCACTAGGATCATGGTCAATAATACTGCGATTAAACCCTTGCCCAATGATTTCATCATTTAATACGACAATTGCACCTACTGGTACTTCTCCTGTTAACTGCGCCTCAGTGGCAAGTTTCATTGCTTTTTGCATCCACCGTTCGTCGTTCTTCGTATATTCAGTTGTCATGGGCGTTTCATTCACTCTATTTTGACAAGATAAATTATATTACCAACATACTTACATCAACGTTGTGAAAATCAACAGTTGAGTTTCAGTGGCCGTCTAAGATTTTTCGTTCAGCTCGCTCGACCCGGCGAGGTTTACCCGAAATAACGAGCACATCTCCAGCTTGAACAATAGTGTCGAGCCTGGGTTTCATGATCTCATGTTCTTGGCGTTGCAGTTTTTTCACCTTGATACCATGTCGCCCAAGATCACAATCTGCAAGAGGGCGATCAACCGCCCAAGCAGAATCTGAAATCGTTATAGCATGCATAAATTGTAACTTATCTGCATTTTCATAACTGACTTGTGTCGTTTCTCCTGGAAACACACCGTGTAAATGATCGTAGCCTTGTCTGCGCTCTGCTTGAATCCGTTTGAGTATACGGTTCATGGGCACCCCACTGTAATGGTAAATTTGTGAGACTAGCATCAGACTTCCTTCCTGAATTTCAGGCACTACCTGAGAAGCACCAGCTTGATATAGTTTGTCCAAATCATAATCCTTACGGGTGCGAACAATAATCGGAATGCTAGCATGCAACCCGCGGATCGTATGAATAGCATCAACGGCTTTAGCGGTTTGATCAAACGTTAAGACCACACTTGATGCGTTTTCAATATTCGCGTCACGTAAAATAGATTTCTGACTCACATCACCGAAAATAATAGGCTCAGCAGCTAATAAGGACTCTTGTACGCGAATAGGGTCAACATCAATTGCAATATATGGGATTTTTTCCATTGTCAGCATCCGTGCAGCGGATTGCCCTACTCGCCCAAAACCAAGAATGATGACATGTTCTTTTGTTGGGGCTGATATATCTGGAAAGTTAAAGTTAACCTCGGCACTGTTAGTACCAGCAAGGCGCTTTGCAAACGCTACGCTATGTTCGACTAAAAAGGGCGTCAATGCCATACTAAGCACCCCAGAAGTCACCAAGACACCGGCTTCCGTGGGGTTTAACACTGCATGAGCAACCGCTAGTGCAGCTAGAATAAAACTGAATTCACCCATTTGGCATAACTTAATGCCGGCAGCCCAAGCGTCCTGTGCATTTGCTTTAAAGATACTGGCAGCGATCCGGACAATGAGGATCTTCAATACAATCATCAAAGATGTAGCAACCAAAATCACATGCCAGTATGGGAGTACCAATGCTAGCTCTAAACGCATTCCGACCGTGACGAAAAATAAGCCCATTAAAATATCTCGAAATGGCCGTATATCGGCTTCTATCTGATGTTTGTACTGGCTTTCACCTAACATCATACCAGCTAAAAATGCACCTAATGCCAAGGACAACCCCATTGCATAGGTTAACCCTGCTGCGATCAAAGCGGTGACAATCGTCGTCAAGACAAACAATTCATCGGTACGTGTGCTAGCAACCTCCTTAAATACTTTGGGCAAAAGCCACTTACCCGCCCAGAGCAAAAACCCTATGACCACAATGGCTTTGACTAATGCCACCCCCATAACACTCCACAGACTGGCATCGCTGGTCTGGTTTAATAAGGGTATCGCAATCAAAAAAGGGACCACTGCCAAATCTTGAAACAGTAAAATACTGACAGCTAATTGCGAGCGAGGCGTATTCAGGATCCCCATTTCAGTTGTTTGTTTAATCACGATCGCGGTCGAGGATAACCCGATCATGCCACCAATGATTAAAGCTGGAGCTGGGGCAAAACCAAACAACATGGCAATGCCTGCAAACACGGCGGTCGTTAATACCATTTGTCCAGCACCTAAACCAAATACTAGGTGGCGCATAGCGATGAGTTTAGGCAGTGAAAACTCTAAACCAAGTGAAAATAATAAAAAGACAATGCCTATCTCAGCAATGACATGCATTTGTTCAGGATGATCAAATAAATTTAACATGCTTGGTCCGACAATGAGACCCGCAAGTAAATATGCCAATATCGGGGGTAGATTAATGCGTTTACAACACCATACACTGACAACCGCAATCAGCATTAATGAAATTACAGAGATAAATTCTTGTGGCATTCCTTACCTTTTTTATTTGTCGTCTCAGCAACTTAGTTGAAGCACCGATTGCGATGCAAGCTGCAATGGTATTAATCTGTGGCCTAGCGTAACAGCTACTGGATGAGAATTCACCAATAATAATTGTGCTTCGCCTCGTTGCCAAAAAGGGATCTGCAGTAACTTACACCACTGCTTGAGCGGTTTTGAATGTCCAGCTCCCCAAGGTTTGAGCATGTGTGATAAGGCAATAGACTGAGTCATAATGACCAATTCATCGGGGTCTACGTCATCAGGAATAGGCACAAACAGACTTTGTCCATCTTCTAAAATACCACGCCAGTCTTGACACCCCGCACTGTCAATGTGTAGGACCGCATCAAGGATAGGGCTTAATATATGTGCGGCGCGGCATGCAGATTCGACAAATAAGTGAATATCAGTGGCAGTCAAAGCACGGTAATGGGATTCGACCCACAATTGTTGAGCATAGCGATATAGATACACTTGCCCAATTTGCACACACCCTTGCGCATCAGATTTAGCATTGAGCATTTGTAAACACGCTTTTATATTGGCTTGCGAAAGATTTAAGCTATGGTTTTCTTTCAGGAATGTATGCAGTATTTTTTGTTGCCACGCTGTCGAAAGTGTTTGGAATGTATCTAGTGCTAAGCGACCTTCTTGATTTGTCATGGCTTCACACCGTGTCCATACCACCTCATCTAATAAAGCTAAATCACTTTGTAAATGTGCCAGAGTACGCCCTACCAAAGCGGGTAAAAAAGACCATTTTTTGATCAAAGGTGCGAGTACTGTGTGACGAATAAAATTACGACTGAAGCCTTCATCGCGATTTGATGGATCATCTACCCATGTCAACTGATGGGTATTGGCATAATCTAAGATACTCGCTTGGTCCAAGGTAAGTAATGGACGAAATAAGGTCATATGCTGTTCTTGGCGCCAACGTGGCATGCCTACAAGCCCGCGAGAGCCGGCTCCGCGTTTCAAATTCAATAACAGTGTTTCAAACTGATCATTGGCATGTTGAGCTAATACAATGATTGCACCATCAGGCACGTGTTGCGCAATGGCATCATAGCGTGCTTCCCGAGCTTTAGCTTCCAGATTGTTGCGTCCTTCAATCTGCACATCTAAGACACTACAAGTCACATTTAAGCCCTTACTCACCGCGACACAAAAATTGGCCCACAACCGTGAATCTGGATGGAGATTGTGATTAACATGAACAGCACGAAGTGGAAAACGGGAATCTTGTGGCCAAGCTTGAGATAAGATGTGTAGCAGAAAAACGGAATCCAACCCGCCACTTAATGCAACAAAGACTGGTTGGTTTTGCAACCGCAACCAGTCTTGATCTGATATGTAATGTGTGAGCTTAACAGTATCCAAATGACATTAATCGCGCATAACGCTGTGCTTTGAGTTCATCTAATGACAAGGCTTGTAATTCAGATAATTGTTGTTTAATCGTCGCCTTGAAATTTGCCGCCATTTGTTTGTGATTGCGATGCGCACCACCAAGCGGTTCGGCAATAATATCATTGATCAGACCTAACTCTTTGATCTGCGGAGCACTCACCCCCATTGCCTCTGCTGCTAAGGGCGCTTTTTCGGCGCTTTTCCACAAAATGGAGGCACAACCCTCTGGAGAAATCACCGAGTAGGTCGAATATTGCAGCATATTGACTCTGTCACCCACACCAATTGCCAATGCACCGCCCGAACCACCTTCACCAATAACCGTGCAGATGATCGGTACATTTAGCTCAGCCATTTCTTTGAGATTACGTGCAATCGCTTCTGATTGACCACGTTCTTCCGCGCCAACTCCAGGGTATGCTCCAGGTGTATCAATCATGGTAATAATCGGCAATCCAAAGCGTTCTGCCATGTGCATCAAACGCAGTGCTTTGCGGTAACCCTCGGGCTTAGGCATACCAAAATTGCGCTTAATTTTTTCATGTGTATCGCGGCCTTTTTGATGACCAATAATCATGACAGGTTGTTCGTCTAACAGTGCTAAACCGCCGACAATCGCTTTGTCGTCAGCATAGGCGCGATCGCCAGCTAATTCGTTAAAATCTGCAAAAACGTGTTCGATGTAGTCTTGTGTATATGGACGCAAGGGGTGTCGAGCAAGCTGAGAAACTTGCCAAGCACCCAGGTTAGAGAAGATCTTTTTGGTCAGCTCTAGATTTTTTTCTTGTAATTTAGTGATTTCTTCTTCGAGACCCACATCTAATGAACCACCGCGGTTGACGATACGTAACTCTTCTATTTTCGCATCTAATTCAGCAATTGGTTGCTCGAAATCCAAAAAGTGTAAACTCATTTTTAACCCTACTTGACTAGACTAAGCAAACATCAATCTGACGTTTTGCTCACCCAATAATTGTTTTAATTCGTGTATTAATTGGTCACTTGGTGTGATGTACCAGTTAACATCTGGCTGCAGTACAACTGAAAAATCAGCATGCTCGACACATAACTCCAAGGGACATGTCCCCCCTACGTATTGGCTTAAAATCCGCTCAAGCGCTTGGGAGACCGATGGTTGTAATTCTGCAATTGTTAATTGAATATGCTTGATATAATGCTCACGCGCATCAGTAATATCCATTAACGTCTTTGCTGTCATTGTATTACCACCAGAATATTCATCAAAGCTGACCTGTCCTTTTACAAACAAGATTTTATCCGACTGTAATAGGGGCTCATATTCTTCAAAGGTATCAGGGAACAAGCGTACATCTACCCTCGCTGACTTGTCATCCAAGGTGACTAACCCCCAACGACGCCCTTTTTTGTTGGTCATTACCCGTACACCCAATACCAAACCTGCCACAGATGCCTGTTGCTCTTTACCCGTTGGTTTGATATCCGCAAGACGAGATGTGGTATAAGCACTCAATTCGCTCACGTAACGATTGATTGGATGCCCCGTCAAATACAAACCAAGTGTTTCTTTTTCTCCATCTAGCCAGACTTTTTCTGGCCACACAGGCACTTTTGCAAACGCGTGTTCAGCTTCTTGAGCATCGGTGAGCAAACCAAACATATCAGTTTGCCCAAAACTCTCTGCGCGCGCATGTTGATTGGCCGCTTCTAATGCATCAGCCAGCGACGCCATTAACGCTGCTCGATGGGGTCCAAGGTTGTCCATCGCACCAGCTAATATCAGTTTTTCCAGTACGCGCTTATTGATTTTTTTGGTATCGATCCGTGCACAAAAATCAAATAAATCACTAAATGCACCACCCACTTTCCGGGCATCAATAATCGCATCTACTGGTCCTTCACCAACACCTTTAATAGCACCAATGCCGTATACGATTTGACCTGCGTCATTGACGGTAAATTTGTATTCACCGGTATTCAAGTCAGGGGGTAAAATCGTAACCCCCATGCGATGGCATTCATCCACAAGGGTCACAATTTTATCAGTGTTATCCATATCTGCCGACATGACCGCAGCCATAAAATACGGAGGATAATGGGTTTTTAGCCATAGCGTTTGGTATGACACCAGGGCATAGGCGGCTGAGTGTGACTTGTTGAATCCATAACCCGCAAACTTTTCTACCAAATCAAAGATTTTCATCGCCAAATCAGGGTCGATATTGTTGTTCTTTGACCCCTCAGCAAACACCGAACGTTGTTTTTCCATTTCTTCGGGTTTTTTCTTGCCCATTGCGCGCCGTAATAAGTCTGCGCCACCCAATGAATAGCCAGCCATCTCTTGTGCAATTTGCATGACCTGCTCTTGGTACAAAATAATGCCGTACGTAGGCTCCAGAATTTCTCGTAAACACTCGTGTTGGTATTCTGCATCCGGATACGAAATCGCTTCGCGACCGTGTTTGCGGTCAATAAAATTATCCACCATCCCAGACTGCAATGGACCGGGTCTAAACAGAGCCACTAATGCGATGATATCTTCAAAACAGTCGGGTTGCAGACGGGTGATCAGATCTTTCATGCCGCGTGATTCTAATTGAAACACTGCGGTTGATTCAGCGCGTTGTAGTAAAGCAAAACTTGCGGGATCTTCTAAGGGAATTTGTGAAATATCGATATCTTCACCCAAACCCTCTTTGATCATGTCAAGCGCCCATTGAATAATGGTCAAGGT
>JBEVCF010000076.1:14960-23136 GCA_040514355.1 Glaciecola sp. | reverse complement strand
AATAATGGTCAAGGTACGTAAGCCTAAAAAATCAAATTTGACTAAGCCTGCTGTTTCGACATCATTTTTATCAAATTGCGTGACGGGGTTGTTCCCTTCGTCATCGCAATATAAAGGTGAAAAATCCGTAATCTGTGTGGGTGCAATCACCACCCCGCCGGCGTGCTTACCAGCGTTTCTAGTACAACCTTCTAGGACACGAGCCATTTCAAGAAGCTCTTTGACATCTTCGTCGGCAGCCTCTAGTTCACCTAAACGCGGTTCAACATCGAATGCTTTGGCTAGAGTCATACCAGGATCTGGCGGAATCAACTTGGAGATACGATCGACAAATCCATAGGGGTGTCCTAACACGCGACCGACATCACGAACCACCGCTTTGGCGGCCATTGTCCCAAATGTAATAATTTGTGACACTGCTTCTCGCCCATATAATTGGGCAACGTGATCAATGACCTCATCTCGACGGTCCATACAAAAATCGATATCAAAATCTGGCATCGAAACCCGCTCGGGGTTCAAGAATCGTTCGAAGAGCAAATCAAACTCAAGTGGGTCCAAATCCGTAATGTCGAGTGCATAGGCAACGAGTGAACCTGCACCAGACCCTCGTCCTGGACCGACGGGGATCCCGTTGTCTTTGGACCACTGAATAAATTCCATGACGATCAAGAAATAACCAGGGAAACCCATTTGGTTAATGACTTCTAATTCTATCTTCAGACGCGCATCATACTCTGGACGTTTTGTCGCTCGTTCTTGTGGATCAGGAAACAGTTTTTGCAAACGTCTCTCAAGTCCTTCTTCGGAAACCTTGACCAAGAACGCTTCTGTAGTGAGGTCACCTGTTGGAAAATTTGGTAAAAAATAAGTCCCAAGTTGCACGGTGACATTACAGCGTTTGGCAATCTCAACTGTATTGGCAATAGCTTCAGGAATATCTTCAAACAGTGCAATCATCTCTTCAGGTGAGCGCAAATATTGCTGGGCTGAATACAACTTTGGACGGCGTGTATCGTCTAGTGTAAAGCCATCGTGGATCGCAACACGGATTTCATGAGCGGAGAAATTGTCGGCATCTAAAAAAACGACCTCATTGGTGGCAACAACGGGCAAGTCATGGTTTGCCGCATGATCGACAGCCGCTTGAATATAGTCGTTTTCTGTCTCTCGACCGGTACGCGTCAATTCTAAGTAGTAACGTTGTGGAAAATGCGTTTGATAAAAATCCGTAATCGCCGTTTGTTGTGCCATTTGGTTTTTCAATAATGCGATACCCAAATCACCTTTGACGCCACCTGATAAAACAATAATTCCAGTATTGTGCTGAGCTAACCAAGCTTGGTCTATCACAGCACGGCCTTGCACGTACCCACGTTGGTAAGCTTTGGATATCAATACGGTGATGTTTTTGTAACCTTCATTATTCATTGCCAACAAGGTTAAACGAAAAATGTGTTCGCCTAAAATGTTACCTTGGACCCATGCGTCGACACCGATAATAGGCTTAATGCCTCGATTATGAGCTTCAGAGTAAAACTTAACCAAACCACACAGGTTCATTTGGTCAGTTAAAGCAAACGCGGGCATGTTCAAGTCAGTACAACGCGCCAATAATGGTTTGACCTTGTTAAGGCCATCCATCATCGAAAAATCACTGTGTACTCGCAAATGAACAAAAGAATCTGACATGCTATCTAGAATTGTTTTTTTATGGTGCCGAGTATATCAAAAGTCTGTCAAAAAAAACGAGGTAATTGCGTAAAATGCCAGATTTATAGCTGACCGCGTTGGGCTAAAATCGTCGCCACCGGTTTAAAGCTTTTGCGATATTCGGGCAATACCGGCAGTGTCTTTAACATCTCTAGGTGTAACTTTGTTGGATACCCTTTGTGCTTGGCGAATCCGTATTCAGGATATCGTGCATCAAGGGCTAACATTTCTTGATCACGGGTAACTTTGGCCAAGATGGACGCAGCTGAAATCTCAGCGACCAAGCCATCCCCCTGCACGATAGCCTCTGCTTGGTAGTGCCATTGGGGTAAGCGATTGCCATCTACTTTTACAAAATCAGGTTGGATTGATAGTCCAGCCACTGCGCGTGTCATGGCCAGCAGCGTGGCTTGTAAAATATTTAATGTGTCAATTTCACTAGGCGATGCACGACCAATGGCCCACGCAAGTGCAGAATCTTGTATTAAAGGAAATAAGGCTTCGCGTTTCTTTTCACTCAATTTTTTTGAGTCGTTTAATTCGCGAATAGGATTGGCAGGATCGAGGATGACTGCCGCAGTAACCACATCTCCAACCAAAGGACCTCGTCCTACTTCATCCACGCCAGCGATTAACACAATCCGCTACCTTTTGCTCTTTTCTAGCAATGACACAATCACATTGTGGGCTTGTTGGTCGGCATTTTTACGCAAAGTGTGATGACAATCAGCAAAACGCTTTTGCACGTGCATAAAATGCTCTGTGGTCGCTGGTATCGTTTTCGAGCCCTCGCAAATTGTTTCAGGAATAGAACACTGCACTGATAATGACGAACGAGTAGGATGCTGTTGGGTGTATTGTGCTAAAACATGCAGTAAATAAGCGGATAGCATCACTGGATTGACATCTTTTTGCAGTACTTCTGGTACGAGTAACTCATCAGCCAGAATATTGGGAAGCGCAAAAAAGTCGGGCTTGTACAAGCGCCGCATCATCCAATAAGTAAGAGCAGACATGGTATAAGCGGCAATCATTGGTTTGCGACACAGCATGGCTTCTAAGGTGGCTGTGCCAGAGGATAACAACACACAGTGACTGGCTAACATGACTGTACGCGCTGGTTCTGTCAGCACTTGTATGTGCGCTTTGTCCACTGTGTGGTTTGCTAAAATACTTTGGATTTGGGCAAATCTGGCTTGGTTCGCCGCTGGGATCAACACTTGTAGGTCAGGAATGTGTTCTTGAAGCAATAGCACACTATCTAGAAAGGTAGGTAATAATGTCGCAACTTCTGCTGCCCGTGAACCGGGTAACAGTGCCAAAGTAAGCGGCTCAATCTCCGCTTTTATGGATAGACAGTGATCATGGCGTACCTCATTTATGCCGATCGCATCCGCCATAGGGTGACCAATGAACGTATAGTCAACCTCATGGCGTTGATAAACCTGCGCTTCAAAAGGAAATAGGCCTAAGACATGGTCGGCTGCACGCTTGATCTTAGCCATCCGTCCCTCTCGCCAAGCCCAAACCGTAGGACTGACATAATGTACCGTGGTCACTCCCTTTGCTTTTAGCTTTGCTTCTATGGGTAGGTTAAAGTCGGGCGCATCAACACCAATAAAGATGTCAGGCTCAAACGCGAACAGTTTTTTGAGTAAGGCACGTTTAATAGATAATAAGCGCGGAAGGTGTTTTAACACTTCAACCAATCCCATAACGCTCAGTTCATTCATATCAAACCAAGAATCGAGACCTGCTTGCTGACTGAGTTCTCCACCAATACCACAAATTTTAGCGTCAGGATAAGTCAATTTGAGTTTTTTTATCAGACCACTAGCAAGCATATCACCCGAGGGTTCCGCACACACAATCGCGATCTTTTTCACACTCAACGTTGCATCCTTTACCGGATAATACCGCGATTAGGGACAGATAAAAACTCAACCATAATATCGAGTTCAGGGGTATCTTGTGCCAGTACTTTGATTTCTTCAATGGCTTCTGCCACGGTTAAATTTTGGCGGTACAAGGCCTTATATGCTCGTTTTATCTGTAAAATTGTCGCCGCACTAAAACCACGACGCTTTAAGCCTTCACTGTTAATTGTTTGAGGTATATGTTTGTGGCCATTGACCATAACGTATGGTGGGACATCTCTGAGGATCACCGCACCGCCACCAGTAAAACAATGCGAGCCTAAATGACAAAATTGGTGCACGGCTGTCATGCCACCTAAGATAACAAAATCCCCAATATGGACATGACCCGCTACCGTCGCATTATTCGCCAAAATATTGTTACTACCGACCATACAATCATGGGCAAGATGCGTATTGACCATAAAGAGGTTATTATCACCAATTTTGGTAATACTATTATCTTGAATCGTCCCGCGATGAATCGTACAAGACTCTCGAAACACATTGTTGTCGCCAATTTCTAGTCGGGTTGGCTCGTTAGCATACTTCTTGTCTTGGCAATCTTCCCCTATGTTACAAAATGGGAAAAATTGATTGTATGCGCCAATAGTTGTATCGCGTTTTACTACTACATGCGATTCAAAAACACAGTTATCCCCGATAATGACATTTTCGCCAATAATACAAAAGGGGCCGATAGTTACATTCTCGCCAAGCTTGGCACTAGGATGAATTATTGCAGTAGTATGGATCACGAGTTACATTGCTCTCATTGCACACATAAATTCTGAGCTGCACACTTCTTCTCCATCAACAGTAGCAGCCCCTTTGAATTTCCATATCCCACGACGTTCCTTGATTAATTCAATCGTCATGTCCAGACGATCACCGGGCACAACCGGTTTTTTGAATCGAGCATTGTCAATGCCTGCAAACAAGTATAGCTCATCTGTTTTTTCCATGCTCTTAAATCCCAATACTCCAGCTACTTGAGCTAGCGCTTCTAAGATTAGAACACCAGGGAAAATGGGTTGCCCTGGAAAATGCCCCGTAAAGCAGGGTTCATTAAAGGTTATATTCTTATAAGCATGAATAGATTGCAAGGGGACAAATTCAGTTACGCGATCGACCAATAAAAAAGGATAACGATGAGGTAACAAATCCATGATTTCACGAATTTCAATCGTGTTTAATTCACTTGACACAGTAAAACTCCGAGATGGTATAAACCGCGACACAATACAGGTTTATACCCTTAAAACAAATCAGACCAAGCACATATGTGCTTGGTCTGATAGGAAATTTTAAAAAAAATTAGTTGGTTTGGCTAACGCGCTCAACAACTTGCTGAGAAATATTAAATTCTGGTTTAACAAACGTTGCTGCACCAGCGTTAAGCACAACATCATAGTTTTCAGCTGCTGCAATTGCATCGATTGCTTGCTTAACCAGACCTAAAAGCTTGGTTTGTTCTTCATTTTGACGACGCTGAACTTCTTGCTGTAACGGACCGGCTTTTTGTTGTAACTGGTTGCGAATTTCGATGATTTTTTCTTCCAGCTCTTTCTTTTGCGCTTCTGACATCGTTGCACCGTCACGACGAAGTTTCTCAACATTAAATTCACCGTCTTTTTGCAAAGCTTGAACTTCTTCGAACTGAGTTTTGAACTCAGCGTTGATGCTATTCACGATCGCTTGAGTTTGAGGTAAAGATTGCAGTACTGCTTGTACATCAACGACTGCGATTTTTTGTGCTGCAGTAGCAGAAGCACTGACAGCTAAGGTTGCTAATAAAACAAGTTTAACAAGTGATTGTGATACGTTTTTCAAGTGACACTCCTAGTGTTCTAAATTATGTCGTTATTATATTAAAAAGTTTGACCAATGTTAAATGTAAAGAATTTAGCATCATCGCCCGGACGTTGTTTAATCGCTTTTGAGAAGCTAAATACCAATGGCCCCATGGGTGACACCCATTGTACAGATAAACCTGCTGAACTGCGGAATTGTTTCCAATCGCCATAGTCAATAAGTGCATCTCTACCGGAAATCAAACTGAGGTCTTTAAACTCGTTGTAATCAAATTCTGTGTCCCATACATTGCCAACATCCCAGAAAATACTGGTCCGTACGGAAGAATCAAATTCACCATCCACAAACGGTGTGGGGACAATGAGTTCTAACCCAGCCAGTGCCATAGCATTTCCGCCCAGACTTTGGCGAGATACATCTAAGAGATCATTGGCAGGACTGCTAGGGATGATCGAGCCATCAGGTGCGGTAATTTGACCACCAGGGATCCGTCTAACTCCTCGAGGGCCGACGGTATTATTTTCAAAACCGCGCAAGGTATCAGAGCCACCCGCAGTGAAATTTTCTGTGAACGGAAAAATCTGCTCGACACCATTGACGTCACCGTAACCATTACCATAGCCCAAACGAGCACGGGCAAGTACTGTCCAACGTTGGTTACGGGTAAGTGGAAAGTAGAACTTAGTATCTAATACCGACTTAAAATACTGCACATCGGAATTAGGCGTGGTAATGCTGAATGAGGCGCGCTGTGACGAACCGTCTGAAGGAAATATCCCGCGGTTCAAGGTATTTCTAAACCACGACACAGAAGCCTGTAAACTTTGATATTTTATCGCTGCGTCAGGGTTAGATTCATCGAGGAACTGTGCATAAAAACGTTCAGTCTGCTCGTAGAATGAGCGATTGAATAATTCGACATTAGCGTATGTCAATCCAAAATTTATACGATTGACTGCATTAATTGGGTAGCCAATGTTGGCGCCAATCGCGTATTGTTTAGAGTTATAACTCACCACATTAAAGTCGCTACCATCGAACTCTGAATAACTGACCGTGCCGCCCAAAGAAATGCCATCGATTGTAAAATAGGGATCGGTATAACTGAGCTGTACCGACTGTTGATACGATACTGTATTGAGATTAATACCGACACGTTTACCCGTACCGAGGAAGTTATCTTGTTGGATCCCGGCTTGTAAACTCAGCTTCGTCCGGTCGCCATAGCCAATGCCTGCATTAAATGAGCCTGCAGGTTGTTCTTTTACGGTGAAATTGACATCTACCTGATCTTCTTGGCCTGGAAGGCGAATCGTCTCAAATTCCACCTCTTCCATGTAAGTTAGTCGAGATAACTGCGCCTTAGAGGTTTCTAAAGCTTGATTGGACAACCAAGCACCTTCCATTTGCGTAACATTGTGACGTAATACGTCGTCAGCGGTGGTGGCGTTGCCTGCAAAATTAATACGACGGACATAGATGCGTTTACCCGGGTCAACCGAGAGCAATAATTTTACAGTATTATCCTCATCGCTAATTTCAGGAATGGTTGTAACGGTTGGATAAGCATAACCAAACCGTCCTAAATATTTGCTTAAAAACTCTTCCGCGTACGTGACCTGTGCTTGATTGTATAGCTCTCCTTTACGCAAAGGCACGATTGCCTTGATGTACTCATCCTGGCCAATCAAGTCACCGACTAATTCAATATCGGATACGGTATACTTTTCGCCTTCGCTGACGTTCATGGTGATATAAATACCATCTTTATCAGGAGTCATAGACACTTGCGTCGAGTCGATATTAAAACGCAAATAACCTCGGTCCATATAATAACTGGTTATCGTTTCCATATCACCAGACAGAGTTTGTTGCTGGTAGCGTGTTTCCGACATGAAGTCCCACCAGGGCGCGCCAAATTTTAATTCCATCTGATCAAATAATTCACGATCAGAAAAAACCTCGTTACCAACGATGTTGATTTGCGCAATGTCAGCCGCATCACCTTCTTCAAACACAATCTTTAAATCCACACGGTTACGCGGTAGTGGGGTGATGATGGCATTGACGTCAGCTGAATATTTACCAATGCTGTAATAAAAATCTTTCAAACCATTTTCAATCGACGTTAGTACCGTTTTATCCAATGGTTCACCAACAATGATATTCGAACCGTTCAGGCTGTCCTGTAGTTGCTCGTCTTTGATGTCATCATTACCTTCAAAAATGATATTACTGATGGTGGGACGTTCTGACACTTGGATCACCAATGTATCACCATCACGCAATAGTTCTATGTTTTCAAAATGAGTAGACGAATACAAAGAACGAATGATCTGTTTGCTGCGAAAAGGAGTGATCGTATCACCGACCTGAACCGGCACATAAGTCAGAGCAGCACCTAAAGCAACACGCTGCAAGCCCTGAATGCGGATATCATCAATTATGAAATTGGCTGATTGGGCTAACGCAAGTGGTGCAGTAAGCAACATACTGCACGCGATTAAAAAATGTCTACACTTCATTTGCTGTTATTCTTCCTAGACGAATTATTGTTATTGTATGGAATTGTCGGGACAAGCGCAAAATTAACTCAAGCGCATAATATCATTGGTGATGGCAATCGCCATTAAGGTAAACAAGATCACCGCTCCGATCCTAAATCCAATTTCTTGTATCTGTTCTGGAACAGGCTTGCCACGGACTGCTTCCACAAAAAAGTACATTAAATG
>JBEVCF010000076.1:9340-14950 GCA_040514355.1 Glaciecola sp. | reverse complement strand
CCATCAAGCATGGGTAATGGCAATAAATTGATGATGCCTAAGTTCACACTTATGAGCGCCAAAAAGCTTAAAAAATAGACAACGCCGTAACTAGCACTTGTCCCTGCGCCTTGCGCAATGGCAACCGGTCCGCTCAAAGTTTTAACCGATACATCGCCCACTATTAATTTACCGAGCATCTCCACACTCAACGTCATTAAGCGCCATGTTTTTTCAATGCCAATTAACAAGGCATCAAACGGATTGTACGCTTGAGTAAAAACCGCACCATCTGGCCATGCTTCGAAACGAGGGTTGACCCCCATGACGCCTATACGCCCCTGTTCGGTATCGCGATACCCCAAAGTCATATACACACTATTTAGCATCCCATCGCGTTCATAGCGCAGTTCGATGTCTTGACCTGGACGCGCTTGTACATACGCCACTATTTGTTCCCAATCAGTGAAAAGAGTTCCATCTATTTGTTGTAATTTGTCACCGATTTGCAAGTTTGCGCGTGCTGCAGCCGAATCTGGCGCAATCATCCCGAGCGTCATAGTTGGTTGAGGGCGGAAGGGAATAATGCCTAAAGTATCAAACGCAGATTCAGTATCAGGAGAAAATGACCAAGTTGTGGTATCGAGTAAAAACGTTTGTTCACGTCCCATTGCACTCACAGTGAGCGGGATCACTGGGTCACCAATGTGCGATATGAGTTCCAAGTTTACGGCCTGCCAATCTACAGTCTCACGTCCTGCTACATTGGTGATATACGCCTGTTCAGGAACGCCGGCCGTTGCCGCAATGGAGTTTGGTACAACTTCACCAATCACTGGTTTGACGGTCGTTAAGCCTATCATATACATTAACATGAGTGCTAATGCTGCAAAGATAAAATTGACCATGGGACCGGCTGCTACAATAGCAATCCGTTGCGCGACAGGTTTGTGATCGAATGCACATGAGCGCTGCTCAGTGGGTACATCATCTACCCGGCTATCGAGCATTTTGACATAACCACCTAAAGGAATGGCTGCCACTGCAAACTCGGTGCCATGCTTGTCGAAACGACTGTACAATACTTTACCAAAGCCAATCGAAAAGCGCTCCACCTTTACTTTACACCAACGTGCAACGATAAAATGTCCCCATTCATGCACTGCCACTAAAATGCCAAGTGCAACAATAAAAGCAGCGATATTCCAAAGCATACCTAACATGCGATAGCCTCAAGTTGCAACTGAGCGGCACGTCGTGCCAACGTGTCAAATTCTAATACGGCAGCAATATCTGAACACATTTGTACTTCGTGCTGTGCCATAACCTGCTCATTGACACGTGCAATATCGGTAAAACCAATCTGGCCATCTAAAAATGCACGTACCGCGATCTCGTTACTGGCATTGAGTGTAGTACACATCGATTGCCCTGCTTGAGCTGCATTAAGAGCCAGGTATAAGTTGGGATAACGCTGAGGATCAGGATAACTAAATTGGAAATCTCGTAACTGACTAAAGTCTAAATGTGCTACACCTGATTCAATGCGGTTGGGATAACTTAGAGCATGAGCAATAGGTGTGCGCATATCGGGCTGTCCCATTTGAGCGATCACCGAGCCATCAACATATTGCACCATAGAATGAATAGTAGATTGGGGATGTAATACAATTTCTATATCTGCATTATCCAAGCCAAAAAGCCATTTCGCTTCAATAAATTCCAGCCCTTTGTTCATCATTGTAGCTGAATCTACCGAAATCTTTTGTCCCATAGACCAATTGGGATGTGCACAGGCATGAGCAGGCGTAATCGTATCAAACTCACTTAATGGAGTATGCAAAAATGGGCCGCCTGAGCCCGTTAGTAATATTTTGGCGATGCCAGAATCTGCTAAGTCACCATATCTAAACGTTGAGGGTAAGCACTGAAAAATGGCATTATGTTCACTATCAATCGGTAAAATTTGTGCTCCACTAACATTGGCTGCCGAAATAAATATATCACCGGTCATGACCAACGCTTCTTTGTTGGCTAAGAGTACTCGTTTACCGGCTTGCACAGCAGCAAAGGTAGGAGCCAAACCAGCTGCGCCTACGATAGCTGCCATAACGCTGTCTACTGCATCAGCCGTAGCAATGTATGCCAAGGCTTCGGCACCGCAATGTAACTCCGCCGGACACTGTTTCGCTTGGGCATATGCCTTAGCGTCTGCATACACGTTCACATCGGTTAATACAACATGTTGCGCCTGTGTACGACAGGCAATATCAATGAGGGCTTGGTATTGACTGTGGCCAGATACACCAAAGACACGATATGCATGCGGGTGCAAATCGAGTACAGCTAGAGTACTCTGACCGATTGAGCCGGTCGCACCTAAAATCGAGATAGTCTGCATTAGGCCATCCACACGACGTAACAAAATGCAAACACCGGAAAGGCCGCCGTCAGGCTATCAATGCGGTCTAATACACCACCATGGCCAGGTAACAGATTGCCAGAATCTTTGATCCCAGCACAACGTTTGAACATCGACTCATTGAGATCACCCAAAGCCGACACCCCTACTGTAATCACTCCCACCATAATATGTAACCCAATGCGAGTTGGATCCACCTGATAATGCATAGCGGCAAACGCGATAATAGCCAAAGAAGCCATCACACCACCAGCGAGTCCTTCGTAAGTTTTACCCGGTGATACATTAGGACGCAATTTACGCTTGCCAAATTTGACTCCGACAAAAAATGCACCTATATCTGCAGCCCATACAATGCCTAACACATAAAAAATCAGTGATGCACCATACATGACATCAATATCATAGAGACTCGTGCGTAACACGACAATGGCTACCCAAGTGGGTACCAAAGTAAATACGCCGAATAAGTTACGTATAAAATTGGATTTTTGCCAAAACTGACTGTGGCGTGGATAAATAATGATCATCACCAAGGAATAAGACCACCACAACACCGCTGCAGACAAAATCAAATAATACACAGGATGCAGGGTATTTTGCGACCATATATCCGTTGCAGGCACGGCAAGACTTAACAGCAAACAAATAGACGTGATCAGTAAGGTGAAACCCAGCTTCATTCGGCGCTGAATCAAACCTGACATGTTCGCCCACTCATATGCCCCTAAGCCCATCACTCGGTAGAAATAAAATAGCTGTGAGCGCAATCGGGGCAAGGATCAACGCCGTTAAAATTCGTTGTTTAAGCATTAAGAAATTTGTTCCGATATTTTACCGAAACGACGCTGTCTAGTTGAATAGTCAACAATGGCCTCCGCTAGGGCTTCTTCGTTAAAATCCGGCCACAATGTGTCAGTAAAATACAATTCAGCATAGGCACATTGCCACAATAAAAAATTAGAAATGCGCTGCTCGCCGCCAGTACGGATCATCAAATCTAATTCTGGCAAATCGGCAAAACACGTTGCTTGATTAAGGTGCGCTTCTTCAATGTCACTCACGTCGAGCTTGCCTTCAACAACTCGTTGGGCGATTTGTTTTGTCGCTTGTACGATGTCCCACCGACCACCGTAGTTAGCCGCGATGTTGAGTGTCAGTTCAGTATTTTCCTGAGTGAGTGCTTGGGCATCGTGAATTTTCTTGACCAACCCCTTATCAAAGGCACTCAAGTCACCCACTACCCGTAGTTTAACACCATTTTTGTGGAGCTTCTTAATTTCGCTATTTAAGACAATCTTAAATAACTCCATAAGCACTGACACTTCATCTTTGGGACGCTTCCAGTTCTCTGAGCTAAACGCAAATAATGTCAAAGCTTCGATGCCATGTTTGCGCGCATACCGCACTACTGCTCGCACCGACTCTACACCTGCTTTATGGCCAAACGTTCGCAATTTTCCCTTTTGCTTTGCCCAACGCCCATTGCCATCCATGATAATGGCAACGTGCTTTGGCATGGACGTCGTGGTAACGACGCTATGTTCCTTCTCTACCAATTCCATTGGTTTCCTAAATTTCCATAAGTTCTTTTTCTTTATCAGCTAACATCGCGTCAACTTTCTTGATAAAGTCATTTGTGATTGACTGGATGTTTTCTTCACCAGCTCGCGCTTGGTCTTCGCTGCACTCTTTTTCTTTTAACAGGTCTTTAATATCTGAGTTAGCATCGCGACGAATATTGCGGATAGCAACACGACCATTTTCTGCTTCACCTCTTGCCACTTTGATAAGATCTTTGCGACGTTCTTCAGTCAGTGGTGGTAATGGGATACGAATAGCCCCCCCAGCAGACATCGGATTCAAACCTAGGTCGGATGTCATGATCGCTTTTTCAACTGCTTGAATAGCTGATTTGTCAAATACAGACAAAGCTAAAGTACGACTGTCTTCAGCCACAATGTTAGCTAACTGCTTTAGTGGCGTGTCTGCACCGTAGTAAGACACAACAATACTATCTAATAAGCTTGGATGTGCACGACCGGTTCTGATCTTAGCAAGCTGAGATTTCAGCGCCCCTAAGCTTTTTTCCATGCGGTCTTGTGCATCTAATTCAATTTCATCAATCATGTTGTGTTCCTAATTTTCAATTTGTTCTGGATGAGTAATAACAGTACCTTCATCTTCGCCTAGCACAACACGTTTTAGATTGCCGGGTGTATTCATATTAAAAATACGAATTGGCAATGAGTGATCGCGTGCAAGGGTAAATGCGGCTAAATCCATCACTTTTAATTCTTGTTCTAGTACTTCGTTATATGTCAGTTTTTTTAATAACTTTGCATCTGGGTTTTTAACCGGGTCAGAAGTGTACACACCATCTACTTTAGTGGCCTTTAAAACCGCGTCGGCTTCGATCTCGATGCCACGTAAACACGCAGCAGAATCTGTGGTAAAGAAAGGATTACCGGTGCCCGCTGAAAAAATAACCACTCGACCAGATTTCAAAGAACTGATGGCCTCGGCCCAATTGTAGCCGTCACACACACCATTTAGTGGTATAGCTGACATGAGGCGGGCATTGACGAATGCTCGATGCAATGCATCACGCATAGCCAAGCCATTCATCACGGTTGCGAGCATCCCCATATGGTCACCCACGACGCGATTCATGCCAGCATTGGCCAACCCTTCACCCCGGAATAAGTTTCCTCCCCCAATAACTAAACCCACTTGAACGCCCAATTCAACCAATTCTTTGATTTCTTGGGCCATGCGGTCTAGCACCTTTGGATCAATCCCGAATTCACCTTCACCCATCAAGGCTTCACCTGATAGTTTGAGTAAAATACGACGATAAGATGACTTTGGAGCGATACTCATGAATAAATCCTTAAAACGACTATGAAATTACCCAGTCTATGGGTATAAAAAAGCACCTCCGGGGAAGTGCTCTTAGTTTATATGATGTTTTACAGAGTAAAAAGACTTCTGCGAAATTATTTCTTAGCAGCTTCCATTTGCGCAGCAACTTCTGCAGCAAAATCTTCTTCTTTCTTCTCGATACCTTCACCCACTTCAAAGCGAACGAAGTTAATGACATCAGCATTTTTGCTTGCTAATAATTGACCCACTGTTTGGCTTGGATCTTTAACAAACGCTTGACCTGTTAAGCTGATTTCACCTGTGAATTTCTTCATGCGGCCAGT
>JBEVCF010000076.1:5814-9330 GCA_040514355.1 Glaciecola sp. | reverse complement strand
CTTACCAGACTGAACAGCAATATCGATTTGGATTTCTTTTTCTTTGGCTACAACTTCTGCAGGCACATCTTCTGGCTTAACGAACTGTGGAGAAGCAGCGGCAACATGCA
Source organism: Glaciecola sp. (assembly GCA_040514355.1). Classification (GTDB taxonomy): domain Bacteria; phylum Pseudomonadota; class Gammaproteobacteria; order Enterobacterales; family Alteromonadaceae; genus Opacimonas. The sequence continues at coordinate 9,220 of JBEVCF010000076.1, read as the reverse complement.
TTGCTACATCTTTCGCCAATTCTTCATCACCGCCGTTAAGGATAGCGATTACACCGATACGACCACCGTGCACGTATGCACCAAGATTGTCACCTTCAACGTTGATGACACGACGTGGAGAGATGTTTTCACCAATTTTAGCGACGAGTGTGTCACGAACAGCTTGTACGGTTTCACCGTCTAACTCGGCTGCGTTTAACGTTTCCATGTCGTTGATATTGTTTGCGCTTGCAACGTCAACTAGCTTTTTACCAAACGCTAAGAAACCTTCATCACGTGCAACGAAGTCTGTTTCACAGTTAACTTCCATCATTGTTGCAACGTTGCCGCTGATCTTAGTTAAAATCACGCCTTCTGCTGCAATACGACCTGCTTTTTTCGCCGCTTTTGCTTGACCTGATTTACGCATGTTTTCAATCGCTAGCTCGATGTCACCATCTGTTTCTACTAACGCTTTTTTACAATCCAACATACCTGCGCCGGTACGTTCACGTAATTCTTTTACCAGTGCTGCTGTAACTGCCATGATAATGTCCTATCAATAAAATTTAAAAATATGCCAAACCGAAGTTTGGCAGAGATTAACTTACTCAGAAGCTTCTACGAATTCTTCTTCTGCTTGCACTGCGATATCTTGGTTACGACCAGAGATAACCGCGTCAGCTGCAGCATTCAAATAAAGTTGAATCGCGCGGATCGCATCATCGTTGCCAGGAATGATGTAATCGACACCATCAGGGTTAGAATTTGTATCGACTACGCCAACAACAGGAATGCCTAGGTTACGCGCTTCTGTCACAGCAATGTGCTCGTGATCAGCATCGATAACAAAGATCACGTCAGGCAAACCGCCCATGTCCTTGATACCACCTAAGCTGTTTTCTAACTTAGTCATTTCGCGCTGAAGCATGAGTACTTCTTTCTTCGTTAACTTGTCAAACGTACCGTCTTGGCTCTGCGCTTCAAGATCTTTAAGGCGTTTGATAGACTGACGAACCGTTTTCCAGTTTGTTAACATACCGCCTAACCAGCGCTTGTTTACATAGAATTGGTCACATTTTAAAGCAGCTTCTTTTACCGCTTCACCCGCCGCACGCTTGGTACCAACGAACAAGATTTTGCCTTTTTTCTGAGCAACGCCAGAGATGAAAGACAACGCATCGTTGAATAAAGGAACGGTTTTTTCTAGGTTGATGATGTGAACTTTGTTACGTGCGCCAAAGATGAAAGGCTTCATTTTTGGGTTCCAGTAACGAGTTTGGTGACCGAAGTGTACGCCAGCTTGTAGCATGTCACGCATAGAAACGTTTGCCATAATATTTCTCCAAATTAGGGGTTAGGCCTCCATATATCCCTTTGTTCGATCTAATGGTAAATAACCAATTAGACACCCCGAACGCAGTGTCGATATATGTGTGTTTTAAATTACTGATAAGCATGATTGCCTATCAAACAATCGCAATCACAAAATTGCGGTGGCGTATTAAAGCATTTATAGACCAGAGAAGCAAACCATTTGTCTTAAAAAGACCATAAATTCACAATTCGTGTTGTAGACTATCCAAACTGCTCGTCATCACTTGCGTCAACTGCTCTGGCACATTAAAATCGCGCTAACAAAAATGAAAGGAAATAAACTGTGGCAGCCATCATTAAAACCCCTGAAGAAATCGATAAAATGCGCGTTGCTGGCAAGCTGGCAGCAGAAGTACTAGATATGATTGGTCAGTATGTCGTCAAAGGTGTGACTACCGATGAGCTCAATACCCTGTGCCACAATTACATCGTCGATGTTCAAGGCGGTATTCCTGCCCCACTTAATTATGGCAATCCGCCCTTCCCCAAATCCATTTGTACGTCAGTCAATCACGTTATATGCCACGGCATTCCCAGTGATAAAAAACTCAAAGATGGTGATATTGTCAATATCGACGTCACCGTTATCAAAGATGGGTATCACGGAGACTCTTCGAAAATGTTCGTGGTGGGTAAACCCTCTATTTTAGCTGAACGTTTAATTAGAGTGACCCAAGAATGCTTGTATAAAGGCATCGAGATTGTCAAACCCGGTACCACGTTAGGCGATATAGGCCATGTTATCCAACAGCATGCAGAAGCGCATAATTACTCTATCGTACGCGAGTTTTGCGGTCACGGCATTGGTGCGACCTTTCACGAAGAACCTCAAGTTGTCCACTATGGTAGACCAGGCACCGGTGATGTGTTAAAAGCAGGCATGTGCTTTACGATTGAACCAATGGTGAATGCCGGCAAGCGCTACTCGAAAATTTTGCCTGACCATTGGACGGTTGTGACCAAAGACAGAAGCTTAAGCGCACAGTGGGAGCATACCTTACTGGTTACCGATAATGGCGTTGAAATCCTGACACATCGCGATGATGAAACCATCCCTAGAATCATTTCACATTAGACTTAAAATCCTAAGGTTGGATTGCACTAGCCTGGCTTTTTCGCTAGGCTTTTTTTAAAATATTGATCGAAGTACACTGTCATGGATTTACCAACCCTTCAAGCCAATGTCACAGCTATACAGTCTGTTCAAGATGTAGCCGCATTTAAAGCTTGTGTAAAAGACAGCTACTCATGGCTCAACGATGCATTCAACACGACTCAAGTTGACGATTTAGTGACGGGACGAGCAACCTTTATCGACACCCTTGTCACACATGCATGGCATCTTTACCAACTTGATAAAGTACCTCATCTTGCCTTAGTGGCAGTAGGAGGCTATGGGCGTGGGCAATTACAACCCTATTCAGACATTGACCTATTGATCTTGAGTAAAAAAGCGATCAAACCAATAATCGGCGAGAGAATTTCACAATTTATTACCCTGTTATGGGATTGTCGTTTAGATGTTGGACAATCGGTACGTACGATTAAAGAGTGTACCGAACAAGCGAAACTAGACATCACCGTGGCGACCAATTTGGTCGAGTCGCGTTGTTTAATAGGTTGCCGTGATACTTTTTCAGCGATGCGCGAAAAAGTAGACCACCCTCGCATCTGGTCGAGCAAAAACTTTTTCTTGGCTAAATATGAAGAACAAAAACACCGACATGAGAAATTCAATGGGACCTCGTATAATCTCGAACCGAATGTAAAAGAAAACCCTGGCTGTTTGCGCGATATTCAATCTATTGGTTGGGTCGCCAAAAAGCATTTCAAAGAATTTGATGGTTATGAATTAGTGGGTCATGGCTACTTCACTGAAAGTGAACACCAAGAGTTGATCAACTGTCGCAGTCAACTGTGGCGGATCCGCTTTGCCTTGCACCTGGTCGCGGGGCGGAGTGAAAATCGTTTATTGTTTGACTATCAAGCCGATGTGGCACACAAACTAGGGTTTAACGACACCGATAAAAAATCGGTTGAAAATATGATG
>JBEVCF010000076.1:0-5804 GCA_040514355.1 Glaciecola sp. | reverse complement strand
ATGAAAGGGTTTTTCCGTATCGTGCGTCGTGTTACCGAGTTGAATACGATGTTACTACAGCGGTTCAAAGCCGATATTCTCAATCTAAGCCCGATCGAAGGACATCCGCTCAATTCAGACTTTTTCTTGTGTGAAGGCAAAATTGCCCCGCAACATGATAAGGTGTTCCCTACTCCTGTTTCAGTATTTTATTTTCTTGAGCTGGTAGCGAACACGCCTGACATAAACGATTTAGACTTTGATTGTATTCGTCAATTGCGCAATGCTCGTCGAGAGTTTGCGGCCGCGTATTGGATTGAAGACCCAGCATGTCGTGAGGTCTTCATGCGTCTGATGCGCAATCCTGCCTTTTTCAATCTAGGCTGGGATATTATGCATTTACACGGAATTTTGCAGGCCTACTTACCACAATGGGATAGCATTGTGGGGATGATGCAGTTCGATTTATTCCATGCTTACACGGTGGATGAGCACACTCATCGCTTAGTCAAATTTATTGCGAATTATTTCTCTCCCCTCAATACCGAGTTCCCGCGCTGTGGTAATATCTGCCGAAATTTAGACAAACCTGAATTACTCTTTATTGCTGGTATATTCCACGATATTGGCAAAGGTCGCGGTGGTGATCACTCTAAATTAGGCGCAGCAGATGTCGCGGTTTTTGCCGAAAAACACGGTTTAAGTACTGACGATACCAATATGATAGCGTGGTTAGTCGAATCACATTTACTGATGTCCGTGGTTGCCCAACGCCGCGATATATATGATCCAGAAGTCATTGCTGATTTTGCAGCTGCGGTCAAAACTACCAATCATCTCAATCTGCTATATGCGCTGACGCTGGCGGATATTCGCGCAACCAATGACAACCTTTGGAATGACTGGAAGTCATCCTTACTCAAAGAGCTTTTTGTGTTAACCACTAACGCCTTAGAGAATGGTCTGCAATGTCAAGTGACACTCAATGAGCGCGCTCAGGATAATAAAGAAGAGGCCTTAGCCCTGCTCAATCAGGCACATGATGAATCTGACGTATTCGCGTTTTGGTCACGTTTGGACAATAATTATTTTACCCGTTTCAAGCCAAACCAAATTGCTTGGCACAGCGAACAAGTTCTCAAGCACGATGGTTCTGACTGGCTGATCAAGTTATCTAACGAGACGACCAAAGCAGGGAGTGAGTTGTTGGTCTACGGCAAGGATCGACCAGCGGTATTTGCACAAATTGCATCGGTTTTAGATGCAAGTAACCTCTCTATCCTCGATGCCAATATTGCCATTACGCCTGATCAATATGTATTTGACAGTATTATCGTCGTCGATGAACACAACGAAAAAATTGCCAACGAGAAACGCTTAAGACGGATTGAGGGAGCGATTCAAACTCAACTTGAAAAGCCAAGCGTTAAACACGATAATAACAGAAAGTTATCCCGTCAGCTCAAGCAGCTCGACGTACCGACTAAAGTCCGCTTTTTCTCAGCCAAAGATGATGCGACACTAATAGAATTAGAAGCGCTGGATGCACCAGGCCTATTGGCAAAAATTGGACATATATTTGTCGAATTTGATCTCACCTTACGACTTGCAAAAATCTCCACCATTGGAGAGCGTGCCGAAGATGTGTTCATTGTTAGTGATGCGCACAACCAAGCACTGAGCACAGAATTACAACTTGCTTTGAAAAAGCAAATTATTATGCAACTAGACCAATCGGAAAACCATTCAAAATGAGCGATTTACAACACACTATTGAAGCGGCATTTGACGCCAGAGACACCATTTCACCGAGTACTGTTACACCTGAAGTTAAAGCGGCCGTTGACAGTGCGATTGCTTTGCTCAACAGCGGTGAAGCCCGTGTTGCAGAGAAAGTTGATGGCGAATGGGTCGTTAATCAGTGGCTGAAAAAAGCAGTTTTATTATACTTTCGTTGCTACAACAACGACGTGATTGATGGTGCAGAAACTAAATACTACGACAAAGTGCCACTTAAATACACGGATTATACAGCTGCACAATTTGCTGCAGAGGGTGTGCGTATCGTGCCACCGGCAGCCGTTAGAACAGCGACCTTTATCGGTAAAAATGCCGTTGTTATGCCATCGTATGTCAACATCGGGGCATATGTTGATGAAGGCACCATGGTCGATACGTGGGCCACGGTTGGCTCCTGTGCACAAATTGGTAAAAACGTCCATTTATCAGGCGGCGTGGGTATCGGTGGTGTATTAGAACCGCTACAAGCCAACCCAACCATTATTGAAGACAATTGTTTTATCGGCGCTCGGTCAGAAATTGTAGAAGGCGTCATTGTCGAAGAAGGCGCCGTTATTTCTATGGGTGTATACATTGGCCAATCAACCCGTATTTATGACCGCGAAACGGGTGAAATACACTATGGCCGTGTTCCAGCTGGCTCTGTCGTTGTATCTGGTTCTTTACCAAGTGCGTGTGGCAAATACAGCTTATACGCTGCAATCATCGTGAAAAAAGTAGATGCGAAGACACGAGCAAAAGTGGGTATAAACCAATTGTTGCGCGAAGCAGAATAAGCATAACTGTTGAAGGGCTGCTCTTTCCCCTCATAACACAAAAACCCCAAATGTTTCCACATTTGGGGTTTTGTTTTATACGAGCTTATTCATACACCAATCTCTAAGCACACATAGCTAACGTACTGAATTAATAATGTCAGGCCGCAAACTTTTCAATGTTGGCTTGTAACCATAACAATACGTCTTTCTCTGGCTCAAACGTCTCCATTGCATCAACCTCTAATAAGGGCAGTAACGGTTGCGCTTGCAGTTCAGTAAATAACTCAAAAAACTGTTTGCCCGCACCACAGTAAGATTCACAGTAAGAGCTATCGCCTAAAGCTGCCACTGCGAACTTTTTGCCCGTTTGCATGGGCATTGTGTCTTTTGCATCCGCGAAAAACAATTCTAAATTAGGGGGCACATCACCCATGCCCGTCGTTGACGTGATCACGAATTGAATGTCATGTTCATCTAAGAAACCTAAATCGGGATCCGTTTCGACAGTGACATCATGGCCTTGTTCACTTAAATAAATATCCGCATGGTCAGCGACATTTTGTGCATTGCCATAGACACTGCCGACAATAATTCCAATCTTAGCCATATATCATTCCTCATCAATTCTAAAAGGGTGTAAATGTTTCACAAACGCATCGAGTTCCGGACTCAAAGGACACGTTATTTCCATTGCTGCATGACTCACAGGATGCAACATCCGTAAAGTTGTATGTGCCAATGCCAACCGATGTAACTGGCTGTGCTGACGGTGTACCTGATTGTGTTTGCCGTCGCCGTGTGTAGTATCACCTAAAATCGGATGATTAACATGCGCTAAATGTCTGCGTAATTGATGTTTTCTACCCGTGTGGGGAATCAACTTTACATAACTACAACGGGTTTGGGAGTAGCGTCCACAACTCATAGGTAATTCATACCGTTCCAGACAGGTAACGGTTGTTTGCGCACTTTGCGCGGGTTTATTACGTTGCGCATGCGCATCTGCAATTTTATCTAGTTTTTCTTTTATAGCATAATCAATATGCTGATCCTGTGCCCAACCTCGTACCCATGCATGATACTCTTTGTGCCACTGCTGCTGTTCAATTTGTCGGCAAACAATGCGCGCAATATCACTAGATAACGCCATCACCAAAATTCCCGATGTGGGTTTATCAAGCCGATGCACTGGGTAGACATATTGGCCGATTTGGTCTCGAACAATCTGTAGCGCAAAACGTGTTTCTCGTTTATCGATTAAACTTTTATGGACTAACAATCCACTGGGCTTGTGGACGACAACCAATGCCTCATCGCGATACAAAATCGGCAACGTCTCAGTTGATAAATCACCGCTATCAGATATCACAAGCAATACCGCTGTTACTCAAAAAAGTGATGATACCATAATGTCAGTCTCTAGCTGTAGCACTGGGGCGATCATTTTAGGTATAATCTACCCCATGTTTATTGCAATTGACGAATCCAATGTCTGAATTAACCATCAATTCCGTGTGTGAATTTTTACACGCCTCTGGTTCACAATTTACCATCATTGATATGGGGCGTGGTTTTCGCGTCATGTCAGAACAAACTTTTTTGGACATTGAATATCAGCGTCTACCCGCTCCTTTCCCGCGCCAACAACATATTTGGATTGGTTGTATTTTTTGGAATCCTTCGCTTTCCGCACAACACTTTATTTGGTTTTTAAAATTACCTTTAGACGAAAGAGGCTTATTAAATCAAGCTGCGCGCAATATGTTCTTAGAAAAAGTCATACAAGCACTCGGCGCAGAGCTCGAAAAATCCGAAGCCCAAAATGGACAATTAGGTGATAATCCATTTACCTTTGTACCCACTCAAGCGCAATTAGCGATGTTCAATGCAATCGCTAAACAACAACTCGGTTTAGCTCTGGATGGGGCAAAACCAGCAATTGCGTATATCACCGCACCAGAGCAACACGATTGGCAAGTATTGTCACTACAAGCGCTAGCTGAAGTAACCGTGCAGCAAGGTGATGCAAGCATTTCTGCCTTGCTACAAAAACAGCTGTTCAAACTCGCCCCAGTCGTACAAAAAACACTGCTAGAAAATTTAGAACACGTCGCGTTGCACAAACCGCTTGCTGTGCTTATTCACAAACAACTGCATTTGGGCCTAGCAGATTATCCCAAAGATGAAATAACACTGCACACGTGTATTCGAGCGCTCACACGAGCACCTTTAGAATTGCAACAACAAGCGTGCAAGTCCGTATTAGCGCAGTCTTCACTAACCACAGATACCTTAATATTATTAAGTGCACGTTGGATGGAAGCCTTAGCTGACCACAATCTTATGTTGCTATTTCTCACGCACCTATCTGTTCAAAGTGATGATATATTTGCAGGGTTATATCAGGATTTAGTGCAGGTCCCGTGTACCAGAGCTATTTTACTGCCCTTGTTACACGACAAAAATATCCCTACCGCGATACAAACAAAGTTGTCATCTATATTTGGCCAACGACTATGACCTTGAGTCTGCTAGAAATTTTATGCATTACCATAGGTGTTGCTGTGGCGGTATGGTTTTGGCGCATCAGAGCTTATGCAGAAGTGGCGAGGGAATATGCACAACACTACTGCCGGCAACATGATCTACAATTTATTAGTATTGCGCGCAAACGATTGGTCTGGTTGGCTAAAAGTGAAGAAAAAGCGGGCATGATTGAATATGCGTTTGCTTTTTCTGGCGATAAAGAAAGCGCCCATGAAGGGAGCATTTTCTTGTATAAAGGAAAAGTGATAAAAGTCAGCCTACCTGTATACCGAGTCAGTAATACATAAAAGAAAGGCAGTTACTTTTCCTAGTAACTGCCTTTCTAGCATTTCGAGCTTCCTTCTCAGCGTTCCTTTGCTACAATAATCATCCCGATTAACTTCCTTATACGCCCCTTTCCATTTTTTCCAACTCATCCTAAGTTGGCCGCGAATCCATCCACGGGTCCCTTTCCATGTATCCAGTTCGAAGTTACACATCCATAATGCAACCTACTTCCTTCCTGGAATTGTCCATGTTTGGCTACCCTAGCCAAATTTCCTTTCCTTTGTCCTTTTAAGACTCACCGTCCATACGCGTGCCATTACCTTGCGGCATGTCCTTTGTCATCCTGAATGTCGTGTTCCTTAATGACAATATTCATATTAAATACTTTTAAACTGCACGCACTAATCACTTTTAAAAAATATTGTACAAAAGTAGAGAAGGAAAGGATATTTC
>JBEVCF010000075.1:0-1804 GCA_040514355.1 Glaciecola sp. | reverse complement strand
AACGCAATAATTTGACACTGGATGATTTGTCATCGCGTTGCATCCGTTTGGATGCTGAAAATGCACCATCAGTTTCTTACTTATCGATGATTGAACGAGGTAAACGTGTTCCAAGTGTAGATATGCTAGAAGTTATCGCTGAGGTATTCCAAAAAGCCCCAGAATGGTTTTTAGATGATATGCCGGAAAAAGATGACATCATTCCTGATAAAGGTAGTTCTGGCGGGATCAGTGGTATGCCCCTAGAGCCTAGTTTTTTATTCACCCATGATATTTTACAAATTGCGATCCCTGAGATGTTATCGCAAACCGGGATCTCAGGTCGTCAGTTTGCCCATTTGCTTATTCGCGCCCACCAAGAACACCATCAAAATCACTTTCCCGATTTAGAAAAAGCCGCAGAAGAAGTGGGAATGAAACGCATGCCTCTAACGGTCGGCGAGTTGACCATGTTGGCGCAGCAACAGGGTTTGACGATTAAATGGTTTAGTCAACTACCCCAAGGCTTTGCCAAAGAATATGGCGTGAACAACAGCTCGGTGGTCACGTCATACTATGCTCATCCCAACACCATTTATATTAACAAGTTGCTAGAGCAGTACGAACGACGTTTGAAATATGACATTGCGGTACATATTGGTCACAGCGTGTTGCACAACAATGACGGTTTGAAAAGCGTATTAGTCACGGGTCTCAACCAGTACAGCGTAATGCAAGGCGGCAACAATGCCAAAGTGCAGTCGTCGCAGATCAATACTCAAGACATCCTACAAGCATGGCGAGATTTTGAGGCGAGTTTCTTCGCCGGCGCATTATTGTGCCCTAAAGTACCCTTTAGGCAGTTATTGGACCGCAATGGCTATGAAATTCAAACCCATGAAATCGTGAATGTCTCGGCATCAGTGGCTATGCGTCGGATGACGGCTGTTTCACCCTACAAACATTGGCATTACTTTGATGCTTTTGCGCCGGGCAAACTTAAAGCGGTATATCGAGGCAATGGGATCCCCTTGCCGTGGGGCAACATGCGTGAAGTGGCCGATCCCTGTCAGCACTGGGCTGTCTTTAGGATGATCAATCAACCGGTCACAGGCACGTCGGCACAACTATCGATTTTGAACGTGGGCAATGAGCCTCGCATTTACTGTTGTGAATCGACCAATACCAAGGACCTTGCTCAAAATAGTCATGTGTTATGTTCGGGAATTGATCTCAATCCTGCGATCGAAGCGCAAGGCGAAGATGCGAGTGCGATTGCGCAAGCGATCAAAGAGCTGTGTGTCAGTGGTGGCGGTTCGGCAAAACTGCCTGTTAGTATGCAGAAAAAGTTACTCAGTGTAGCAAGGATACTCAATATCAATTGGGTAGAACGGGGCGTGATGACAGAGCCACGGTTGATTTGCTCTCGTGGGGCAGAATGTCCGAGAGAGCCGAGTTGCTATGCTGACCAACAAGATATTATTGCCAGTACGTATATTGCCTAAGTGTGGAAATGAATGTTGTACTTTATTCATATGACATACCTAGTCAACATCACTTGCACGACTGTCATCTTGGGCTACAATGCGCGTGATTATTTTTTCTTTTGGAGTTAGAGGTACATGGCTGCCATGATGAGCTGGTTGGAGCGTTTAAAGAATAACAAAGTATTCGAAATGACAGTGGTCGCGGTCATTATCATTTCGGCATTGGAAATTGGCGCAAAAACCTTTCCTTTATCTGCTGGGGCGATCAGTTTTACCAAGATTCTAGATAAATTCATTACACTGTTTTTCTTATTTGAAATTGCAATTAGGTTTATTAC
>JBEVCF010000074.1:8051-9002 GCA_040514355.1 Glaciecola sp. | reverse complement strand
AGAGAGCAATTCGGTTCCAAATTAGGTTTTATTTTGGCAGCCGCTGGTTCGGCAGTAGGTATTGGTAATCTCGTTGGCTTTCCTGTTGGCGCCGCCAAAAATGGGGGCGGTGCTTTTTTGCTTATGTATTCCATTTTTGTTATTTTTATCTGTCTGCCCGTTATGCTTGCGGAAATGTCAGTGGGTCGTCACACACAACGCGACCCCTTAGGCGCATACTCCAACCTTTCGAATAAACACAAAGCTTGGCGTTTTGCTGGCTGGTTATCCGTTATGACTCCGTTTATGATTGCGGTATTTTATTCTGTGATAACCGTTTGGATCTTCGGTTACCTGGTAGGCTCTTTATCGGGTAATCTCGCGCACTTAGCCGACCCCAGTTACTTTGGTACATTTATCAACTCAAACTCCGTATTTATCTACATGGCTATTGTGCTTGGTATTTTGTATTACATTTTACAAGGTGGTGTGAAAGAGGGTATTGAGAAAGGGGCTAAAATCCTAATGCCGGCTTTATTTATTATGCTACTAGGGCTGGTGGTATTCGTTTTGTTTCAGGACAATGCACTGGCTGGCGTGCAGTTTTATTTGGTTCCGGACGTGAGTAAAATCGACTCAGGCGTGATTAATGGTGCCTTATCCCAAGCTTTTTTCTCCTTATCTTTAGGGATGGGAATTCTGTTGACATATGCTAGCTACATTGACCGCAAATCTGATATCCCAGGCTCTGCCAAATTGATTGCATTAACGGATACTGCCGTTGCTTTTACTGCTGGCTTGATGATTTTACCTGCAATTTTTTCATTTAATCCCAGTATTAATCCCGATGAGTTAAGCGAATCTTCAGTGGGTTTGATTTTTACCTTTTTACCTAAAATATTCTTAGCTTTGCAAACCTCGCTGGGTTACGTCGGTGCCAGTGCCGTAGCGAGTATCTTTTTCTTGTTAGTC
>JBEVCF010000074.1:6829-8041 GCA_040514355.1 Glaciecola sp. | reverse complement strand
TTTTGCCGCTATTACATCGTTGGTGTCTATTTTTGAAGTGCCTGTATCTGCCATTATGAGTGAGAAAAAGGTATCGCGTAGAAAAGCATTAGCAACAGGCGGTATTTTATTGGTTATCCTGTCTGTGTTGTGTACATTATCATTTGGAAGAGTTAACTTTTTTACTCATTTCGTAGAATATGGTGGGGCCATAAAATCTTTTTTTGATGTGATCATTGATGTCTTTTATGAAACGATTTTACCGTTAAATGGTTTATTGATTTGTTTGTTTGTTAGTTACCGTTGGAAACAACATAACTTTAATCAAGCGTTGGAGCAGGGGGCACCAACGTACAAACACAGCTTGTTTGAAAAATACGTTTCTTTATCGGTTGGTACCTTCATCCCACTTATCTTAGCATTTATTTTGCTTAACACCGTTCTGACCAAGTATTTTAATATGCCATTAATTGGTTAATGATCAATGTTTGGAAATTGATAAGTATAACCCAGCATTTGCTGGGTTTTTTGTGCGTGTACTATTTTACCTAAAGTTTGATTTTCTGAGGAAATAACCGTTGGGAATATTAATCCTCTGCGCTTGGCACTGCGTTGATAGAAGGCCAGACGACTAGGGTGGGCGGGAGCTACACCGTGCAAGATTTGGCCACATGGCGCAGAGCTAAAAATAGCTTGTAATATGCCAATAGCATCTGCTTGGTGGATTAAATTGACTCGCTGCTCCCCCTGAATAAATGATTCACGTCGACAAATACTGGTCACAGGGTGACGATCAAGGCCAATCAGCCCACCCAAACGTAAAACAACGGTTTGTGTTGGATAGGTTTGTAATAAAAAATTCTCGATATTGACGTGTAATTCTGCTGATGGTGTAGCAGGTGCAACAGGTGTTGTTTCATCTACATCTCCCTCAATCTCACCGAAAACGGATGTGGTTGAGACAAATATGAGTCGAATATGTGGGTTATCATTTAGCACATGCGAACACAATGCTTTTAGATTAGCCATAAAATAAGTGATCTTCAGATCACGTCTTTTGGGTGGAATATTGATCACCATCCAATCGCACTGCCGACAAGCATCTAGCATGGCGACTGACGATGCGGCTAACCAATCTTGGTAAGCCTGGCGCGCCAGAGACCACTGTATCGCCTCTACATCCATTGCCAAGAGTGATGAAAGCCCTGTGGCACGAGTGGTTGTACCTAACAC
>JBEVCF010000074.1:1977-6819 GCA_040514355.1 Glaciecola sp. | reverse complement strand
CAGACACAATCAATTGTTGAGCGAGTGGACGTCCCAACCAGCCACACCCGATTAATCCAATAAATGGTTGTTGTTCCGATTTCATGATTGTGGTTTCACGGTTGAAAATTCTACAAAGTTATATCCAGCAAATTCTGGTACTGTTTTGATTAATGCATTTTCGCTATCATGTGCGGCTTCGATGATGTCACAAAATATCGCACTGTTTTCACCTAAAGCCTTTGCATTGCCCGCTAATTTTCTTTCAATCATGTGACTAATGGCATCGGGATCCATATTGCCAAAGAGGCCGGTTTCATTTCCCATTAGCATGGCTTTGCCAAGTGCGACTATGATTTTCCACATATATTTTTCGATCGTTTCTTCGATGACTGCATCAAACTCAGTTTGCCACTGTGGGTCAAGCCACTCACGTTGCTGGGTCTGGTCTGGATCGATATAGATAGAACCGTCAGGCGCATAAATACTGCCTGCTACCCCATCTTTGATTTGTGCAATCAGTTCGTTGAGTTTGACGATCATCTCGTCATCCGGACCGAGTAGTTCGCCGAAGATTTCATTTACTGCAGTATTGGCTAGTTCAAGTCCCTGTGCTGCCATTTCGACGCCCATAGGGATTGCACTTTTGATGTTGAAATAATAACTATCAAGCAATGCTTGCTGTTCAGTAGTTAGGGCAATAGCTTGTCCATCCACACTAAGCTGTTGTTGTGCATCAATCACGTAGGTTTTATTGGGAGTGAGAGGTTGTATGGTTAGGACATCATTTTGCATTCCTAATGTCCCTGTCATGGCGACATTACAACTTTCAATTTGGACGTGAATATTATGTGTTTGTGCTTGGGTAATAGGCAAGTACAAAATGGTCATGAATAGGAGTAAAATGCGCATGCGCTTTCCTTAAGGTTTGATGTATGATTGTGTACAAGTAAGTGCATCAATTTTTATGCCAGCTTATTTAAGACTGAAAGCCTATTAAAATAGGGAGCTGCTTCTCGTTATAATAATCGATTGTGATGATATCTGCTATTTTATGTAATATTTGACCAAGTGTATTGTATTTTGACCAAAGTCAACATTTCGTCATTTATTCAATAAATGTCTCTCTCAGGGCTAGGTCAAATTGAGACAAAGCGATATAATTGTCTTAGTTATAATTTTTGGAGTAAATCGATGATTGAATGGATGAATGCAGTGGCATTTGGTGTAGGGGTATTGGCACTAGTCATGGGACTAACGAGCATCATTATGGCGTTTATTGCAGACAAAACGGGCAATGGTATGCAAGAAAAAGTTGAATATGGGTTCTTTGGTGTGACTGGTTTTGTGATCTGCGCATTAATGGGCTACGCACTCGCGTAACCCTCTTCTCAAGGTATCGCAGTTTATTGCGATACCTTCGGTTCTCCAATTCGTTGATAAACCCTCAAACCAAACAACGGCAAGATCGCCAGAAAGTGGTCAAAAATATCAGATTGGATCCCTTCATATTCCACCCATGCTGTCGTATTCGTAAAACAATAGACTTCTAGAGGAATGCCCACTTCCGAAGATGCCAATTGTCTGACCATCAACGTCATATCCTTTGCCACCCGTGGATGTTGACGCAAATACGCATCCATATAAGCACGAAATGTCCCAATATTGGTCAGTCGTCGCGCATTGAGTAAGTCATTTTGGTCAATACCAGTATCATTGTGAAAACGTTGCAACTCGACAATTTTCTCTTCGATGTAGCGCTTGATGAAGCGTACATTTTGTAAATTTTCGAGCATCTGTGCATCACAAAATCTAACGCTATGCATGTCAATGTACAAGGCTCGCTTAATTCTACGTCCACCTGAACGGGTCATGCCTTGCCAATTTTTTACGACTTCATTGGTTAGTGTATAAGTTGGCAAAGTCGCAATCGTTTTGTCCCAATTTTGGACTTTGACCACGTTAAGGCCAATCTGCAAGATTTCACCATCGACGCCATATTTTTGCATTTCAATCCAGTCCCCCGAGTTGAACATGCGGTTTGCGGCAATTTGGATCCCTGCCACAAAACCCAAAATAGTATCTTTGAAAATCAATAGCAATATGGCGGCAATCGCAGTCAAACCAGAAAGCAATAAGAAAGGGCTCTTATCAAGTAGTAATGAAATTGTCAGGAGCAGAGCAAGGATAGCAAAAAACAGTTTACTAACTTGGATAAAACCCGTGATGGGCGCCTTTTTGGCTAATTGAGATTGCTCATACAACAACTCTATAGTATTGAGTAGGGCGTAGACGGCAAAAATAGAAAACAATACCAGATATACTTGCGTTCCCGTTATAAGGGTGCCTAATAACCATGATGATGAGTCAAACAGCCAAGGCGCGCAGAGATATATAAAGAGTGCCGGTGTGAGATGTCCTAAACGTCGAAAAAAACCTTGCGCGTGGAGCATGTCATCCCAGGTTTGTTGGCTTTTCAAGATGATAGATACGAGTTGAGAACGCAATAGCCAATGTGCTAACCAAAACATGATCAAAGCACCTAGCAGTAAGATCACGAGTACGGAGGATTCGTACATCAATGTGGCAGTAGACCATTCATGCTCAGGAAAAAAAGTATTTAATAGTGATAGTAAAAATGTTTGTACTGGATTGATATCCGCCATATTAGGTTCCTGTTGGCAGTGTTTTAGTCTTGAGCAAGAAAAGCTTTAATACGCATATCCTTATTGTTCCAAAGTGTATTTAACCAAGATTGAAAACGCAATCGAAATGCTTCGTCACCCTCATAATTGCCAATTAATGAGTCATCCACAGGTAAAACGTTTACTTCAATGACAATGCGTTTCATATTGCCACAAAGCATATCCAACATTGGGTGTTTTACATTGTGTGGATACAGTACACTGACGTCAATAATGTTGGTAAATAATTCACCCATCGCGGATAGGGTAAATGCGACACCTGCGGCTTTGGGACGCAATAAGTGGGTGTAAGGGGATTGTTTGTCTCGGTGTTTTTCTGGGGTATAGCGTGTGCCCTCAACAAAATTGACGATAGTGGTGGGTCTATCCACATACATCTGGCACTTTGCCCGTGTTGTCTCTATATCTTTGCCTCGTTTCTCAGGATATTTATCGAGGTAGGCGCGTGAATAACGCTGCATAAATGGCATGTCCAAAGCCCAAGCACCAAAGCCAACAAAAGGTAACCAGATCAGCTCTTTTTTGAGAAAAAACTTCGGGGAGGGTACCCGTTTATGAGCAAAAGCAATCATCAAAATCACGTCTAAGTAACTGCGATGATTGACCATCATCAAATACCAGTTGCGAGTGGATAGGGCACCAGAGATATTGATATCAATCTTGATACGGTTAATTGTTTCAATCAGAAAAACACTGACTACACCAAAATATATTGCTAATTGTTCGGCGACTCGACTGAGTAAGTTGGTCAGTTTGGTAAAGGGGCAGATTAGCTTTAACAAGCCCAATATAACAATCAACGTTGCCCAGAACGCCAAGTTCAGCATTTGTAAAGTAAAATGGATAGGGAAAACGAAGCAACTTCTGTGTAAATTCAACATAACTTACTGATATCCATAAAAAATAGATGATTATTAATATGGTTATCGTAGAAAATAAATACCGACGGGTCAATCTTTTATAAGGTAACAGCGCCACGCAAATTACACAGCATCGCATTTCTGATATAATGCATGAGTTTTTGTTTATTACGTATTGTTCATGCCTCATCTAGCTCAACACAAAATCTCCGTTGCTCCAATGCTCGATTGGACAGATCGCCACTGCCGCTATTTTTTGCGTCTGATCAGTCAGCATACATTGCTGTATACCGAGATGGTGACAACGGGCGCCATCATTTTTGGCAAAGCAGACTACTTGGCATTTAATCGCGAAGAGCACCCAGTAGCCTTGCAGCTCGGAGGAAGCGATCCTGCTGATATGGCACGTTGTGCGGTTTTAGCCCAAGAGCGAGGCTACGATGAAGTGAATATCAATGTAGGCTGCCCGTCTGACCGAGTCCAAAATGGCCGGTTTGGAGCGTGTTTAATGGCAGAGCCAGAAACCGTTGCAGCCTGCGTACGAGCGATGCAAGACGTTGTCGATATTCCGGTGACAGTGAAATCCCGCATCGGTATTGACGATACGGATGAGTATGCGGATTTAGATCGTTTCATATCCATTGTGGCAGATGCGGGATGCCGTGATGTCACGATACATGCACGAAAGGCTTGGTTACAAGGACTCAGTCCAAAAGAGAATCGCGATATTCCCCCTCTCAATTATGAGCGAGTCTATCAGATTAAAGCCGCCTTTCCAGAACTTGATATCGGTATTAATGGTGGGGTTAAAACGCTTGACGAGGCGCGTGAGCACTTAGATAAGGTCGACAGTGTTATGATTGGCCGTGAAGTCTATAGCAACCCATATATATTGAGTCAGGTCGACCAACGCTTTTATCATGCTAGCGTGCAACCTTTGTCTCGGGAAGAGATTGTGCATCGTATGTTTACTTATACGCAGGCCCACGTCGCTGCTGGTGGCAAGGTTTGGCACGTTGCACGTCATATGTTAGGGTTATTTCAAGGGCAACCTGGTGGCAGAGTTTGGCGTCGCTACCTCAGTCAAAACGGGGTTGGACACGCAGTTCAACCAGACGTGTTACTGCAAGCTCTAGAGGCGGTGCTCGACACCCAACAACAAGCGCAACGCTTTATTGATGAAAAACCTGAGTTATCATAATTTATAACTTTAGCTTGGTGAAAAACACTAAGCCAGTGGTTAAAAAAGTAATTATGGTAGTCAATTTTACCAACCTGGAAATTGAGCAGCACAAGAT
>JBEVCF010000074.1:0-1967 GCA_040514355.1 Glaciecola sp. | reverse complement strand
AAATCAATTACTTAGCATATATTTTTATTTTGGCACAACCTTCGCAATATTTTCTTCGACTTAATTAACGAGACATCCTGTTGATGTCACCCAAACTAAATCGAGGAAACTATTATGTTGACTAAAATCACTATTGCTACTGCGCTTATCGCTACTTCTGCCTTTGTTGGCACTGCTCAGGCAGAAACTAAACACATCTCACTCAACCAGTTTGTAGACAGTATGATGCAACAAACGGTGGTACTAGCCAAGCAAGATGTGGCTTACTCAGTACAAAGCGATATTGTAAAAACAACTTATAACTTTAACTTAGATGGCCAACCTACCATTAGAACAAATGTTGAAATGGTCGATTTAGCGATGGTTAACTATGACGTTGAGAGTAAAACAAAGACGTTCGCTACTGATAAAAAAGTAACGACTGACGCGGAATAACCATGTTTTTACTCATCGACTTAATATTGTTAATGATTGGCCCTATTATCGCATTTGCGGTTGCAGTGATATTGTTTTTCGGCGCTCGTGTTTTACCGCCAAAAACGCAGTTTATCCTGCACCATGCAGCGCAGCGTACTCGAGCGAAAGGTTAGCCACTACTGACCTTTCGACTACTTATATCTTACCCTTCCATTTCACCTAATACATTTCATATTTAAACTTGATTCAGGTTTTTTAGGATAAAAACTCTGATTTATATCGCATTGTATCGTTTTGATAGTTCAATGCTGTCTAATATTAGCGCTGTGTGTGAAATTGACTAAAAAGTATTTATTTTGGCTAACTTTATCACAGCCCTCCATTGTAAATAAAAATGTTAGTTGTTCTAAAAATATATACATATCAGTATGTTATTTTATTTTTCGAAGTTGGCACAGACCTTGTAATACTCTTAGTGAAATAAGCAGTATGAGATTCACTCATACACGTTATCTAGGAGATAGACATGGGAATTTTTTCGCGAATGAATGATATCGTGCAATCTAATATCAATGTGATGTTGGATAAAGCAGAGGATCCGCACAAGGTATTGCGTTTGTTGATCCAAGAGATGGAAGAAACGCGCAATCAATTGCGCTTAATTAGCGCAAAAAACTTGGCTGAGCAGAAAACACTCACGCGTCGTATAACCCAACTTGAAAAAGTGGCGCATAGCTGGACAGAAAAAGCGGAGTTAGCTTTAAGTAAAGATAAAGAAGCATTAGCGAAGAGCGCGCTAATTGAGAAGCAAAAAGTGGAAGGTGAAATTGAACATATTCAAGGCAACCTAGCAATCATTGCTGACAATTTAGCTAAGCTCAGTGATGATGCCAGCAAACTCAATGCTAAATTGACGGAAGCACAGCACAAACAAAAATCGTTTGCACAACGAGAGCAGACTGGTGTTATTCGTCTGAAAGCTACACAAACCAACGCCCGTCATGATATTGCTGCAGCAATGGAAAAATTTGAACGTTACGAAAGTAAAGTCGAGGCGTTAGAAGCGAAAGTGGATGCCTACGAAGTGGTACCAAGTGCTGCAAGTGTTGATGCACAATTTGCTGCGATGGAGCGTGATGACAAAATCGAAGCCGAGTTAGCGGAATTGAAACAGCGTTTAGCCGAACGTGCCAAGCAACACGCTTAGTGATAGAAAAGGAGACAAATATGACTCGTTATAATCAAAGTGCTCTTTTTCGTGATGGTGCAAACCCTATGATCAGCGGCGTATGCAGCGGATTAGCCAAGTACTTAAACGTCAATCCTATTTGGACGCGTACCGGTGCAGTGGTGAGCTTTTTGGTTTTTCCAATTGCGATGGCTCTGGCCTATGTTTTAGCGGTATTACTATTGCGCAAGCGCCTCTATTAACTTGTTTGATAGATTTACCCGTATAGTTGGACTTTGGCTGTGATGTCACATGACTCGTTACAAATACATCTAAAGTTCGACTGCTTTTCATAGGATAATTTTTTCAATCAATGCTAAGA
>JBEVCF010000073.1:29874-30587 GCA_040514355.1 Glaciecola sp. | reverse complement strand
TAAAAATTCAGACATAACGTCATACGGTAAAATGGCGGAAAACTTACCTTCTTGATCTAGCAAACGGCTGACACAAGACAGTAAATCACTGTGATTTAAACTGTGTTGACTGCGTGCAATTTCACGAGCTTGGTGATTGCCTTTTACTTTATTGTACAAGGAGGTTTTCTGGAAATAAGGCGGATTAGAAATGATCAGATCAAACTTACGAGAAGGTTTGAAATCCAGAATATCGTGGTTGAACATGTTGATGCGTGCTGGAAAAGGCGATTTTTTAGTATTAATACACGATTGCAAAAATGCAGATTCATCGATCTCTACACCGACAATCTTTGCATCAGCTCGTGATTTCTGAGCCATCATCAGTGCTAATAAACCACACCCTGAACCAATATCTAAAATATGGATGCTATTTCCCGGTTCTACCCAACTACCCAACGCAATGCTATCTGTCCCGACTTTCATCGCACAATGATCGTGCTCTACTGTAAAATGTTTAAAGCGAAAAGCACCTGACCTTTCTGATATTAGTGGACTCATTGAGTGACCTTGATATTACTTTGGTTGTAGCTGAATCATTTGCAGTGCGACATGATCAGCTGTGACAGGTTTAAATTTCTTGAGCGGCCCCACAAACACAAATGGAAAATACTTAGCAAACAGGAGCCCAAGCTGTTCAGCTCTTCGATATTCATGCCGCTCACCAATCAATA